>CAZYSW010000221.1:8797-9019 GCA_964650105.1 uncultured Nannocystaceae bacterium | reverse complement strand
TGAAGACTTGGCGGGGAGTTACGCCAGCACCCCGAAGGAAATCACGGACGGCACGGTAGATGTCCGCCTCCCCCGGATCGCCAGCTTCGACGACCTGGATCCGGTCGCGATCGACCCCGGACACCCGGCTGACGACAGTGAGCACCCCCTCCCCCTCGATCTTCAGCGCCAGCGACTCCCTGGTGCCGATGACCAGCATCCGGTCGGGTCGAGCCCAGGCGG
>CAZYSW010000221.1:0-8787 GCA_964650105.1 uncultured Nannocystaceae bacterium | reverse complement strand
AACAGGGGCGTGAAGGCTGGCGCGAACTCGGACGCGTACAGTTCGTCCTGCTGCTTGCGGGGCAGGGCGAGCCAGCGTTGCTGGATGCGGGTCAGGGGAGGCGATAGCGAAACCGTCACCGGCCGCGTGGTCATCGATGCAGCTCCATACGGGTGAATGGAGCGAACCGATCCCGATCTTGCTGCGGATTCACCTGCACGCGGGTCGGATAGTCGGACCCCACCTCGTCCTCTCGTACTGCGCGCCAGACGAGCAACCGCCACTCCTCGACGGAAACGAGGTATCGATCGGTAGTTCGACCGGGTTTGAGCCATCGCAGGCCGTTGCTGACGTTGATGTGCACGGCTCGCCTGAATGCGTCGTCGGACCGAGCAACCCTCTCGAGGAAGCGGAAAGGATCGCAAGCAGCCAGCCGGCTGAGGTTCTTCAGGCAGTCCTCCCACGCCATGGTTGAAAGGAACGCGACGCGCGCTACGGGGGCGCGGACTTCGTCCAGGAACAGGAAACCGACTCCTGACAGTGTGACCTGGTCCCCCGTAACCTCGAACAATGCCGCAAGCGACGCCCGATCCTCGAACGGGATGAGATCCTCCCACTCCTCCTTCGGGATAGCTGTTTCCCGCTCGATCCGATCGAACACCGCGCGGTGGACCTCGAAGAGCCCCCGCTGGAATTCCACTGGCAGGGGAGGCAGGTCGAGGAGGACGGTCGACTGCTCGAAGATGTAGCGGCACGGGACTCGTTTGAGCATGCCCACAAGCACCGTATAGGGGACCAGAGCCTTGTAGCCGCCAGTGGGGTTCAGAACGACGTTTTCTCGTCCGTAGTCCCGAACCGCGTCGAGGCACTTCTTGCAGTACTCCACAGCCCCGTCTCGCTTGAATTTGATGGGGTCGGTCACCTGAAGCCCCGACACGGGCGAAACCTCCACCTGCAGAGAGCCCCACCGGTTTTGGAGATACGACTTCACCGCAAGCGCACAGGCACGTCCATCATCGGTCGCAGAGGCGAGCAGGATCACGCGAGAGCAGTCGTCGAGCCCGATGCGAACGAGGGAGTGGATCTCGGCCGAAAGCTTGTCGCGGAGGTCGTTGCCCTCGGGTTCGACGGCGCGGAAGCTCTCGTAGATCACTTCGGCAGCTCGTTCGGGGCCGCCGTGTTCGCCAACCCATGCGGCGAGCTCTGCAGGCCGGCAGATGCCCTTGGCCGCGCTTGTACCCACGGAGCACACGACGGTCTTGCTCATGGCTCACTTCCCAGGGCCCGTACCGGGACGGCGAGGCCGAAAGCCCAGTGGACCACGTTCGCCTTCCGCGCCTCCAACTCAGAGACGACATCAGGCGACAGCATCTCGGCCATCGGGATCGCTCGTCCCACCCATCCCCGAGAAACATTCGGCACGAAGGACGCGCCTGGCCGCATCATGATCAGCGGGCGCTTGAACACGTTGTCGAAGCCGAAGTCCGGACCGAGCTTGCCGTACTTCGTGAATGCATCCCACGACCCGTCGGTCGGGTCACGCGAGCTGGGCTGAAAGGTCGAGAGCACCACGCAACCGGTCGGGTTCTCGACGCCATCGAGATCATCAACCTCCTCGAGGTCGGAGCCAATCCGGAACTGCCCCTTCCCGGACGAGCGATCGGCGCCAAAGCCCCACGTGGCGAGATCCCCGAGCAGCTCCGCCAGCAGATCTCTGGTCTGTTGCCGTACGCGGATGTAGAGCGTTAGATGCGAGAAGGGTCGATTCCGGTCGTCGGCTCCCAGCACGGTCTCGGCTGTCGGGTAAAGGCCCCCGCCTATCGCGGTCGTGTTGCTCGTGCGGCCGATCGAGTTCCGGAGCTGCACGTACTCGTGAACTCCACCGTCTTGAATCAAGTCGTGGAGCCGGGGCCGTTGCCCGTGCTGCAGCCGCGCAAACATGCCGCGCTCCATCCATCGAGAACGCTTGACGGGTTTCCGCTCAGCGGGAGGCCACGTCGCCGTTCGGACTGCGGTTGGGATCGGTAGCCACTCCCCTGGAAACGCGTCGGAGAGGACGAACGGCGGCTCGCCGTCGAGACCTGGCTGGATGATCTCCTCCTCCAGAACGCGCGCTCCTTGAGTTCGCGCGCATGTCCAGCAGAGCAGGCCGGCCAAGGTGTCGGACTGCCAAGGAGTGAGCCAGGGCGACTCGGGGATCAAGCGGACGCGGTAGAGCCTCATCGTGGCCTTGCGCCGATCAGAGCGCGAGGCTCTGACCGTCGAGCTTGAGGTCCTCGAACTCGATCTCGCCTGACCCCTTGCTGATGCCAGACCCGATCCCGGTCTGGCGAAGGGCACGCAGCCCGTCCTTCACGAACTCCACGAGAGCGTCTCCTCCGGACTTGCCATTCCACTGCGCACTGTCGTCAAAGTCCCAGACGTGGATGCCGATGCGCAGCGAGAATTTCGAGCCGGCCACAACACGCTCGATCTTCCGCGGGTGCATGGCAGTTCCGGTCTTGCGGTCGATAACGTTCTCTGACTTGAGCTCGGTCTCGCCGCCTTCGCGGCACTGCGCATCCCGAACCACGATGCGTGAGGGACCAAGGTCATGCCGCGCCTTCTTGTGCGGTCCGAACACGCGACACACCAAGCAGTCCGTCTGGGCGCAACCGCACGGCTCGTTCTGGTCCCTACCGCCGAACTTGCCGGCCTTCTGCTCCAGCTCCGACCGCATCTTCCCCTTGATCGAGGAGCCCGGGATGTAGGGCTTCAGGGTCACCGGGTGCTTGATGCAGGTGAGGTCGGTGCCGCCGATCTGGAGGAGTTCGTCGCTGCCTCCGACGCGAAGCCCACTGATGCAGCAGATGGTCCCCGTGATCTCGTGGTAGCCGGTCTTTCTCATGGTTCAGCTCCTGTCTCGCTCGCGAAGATGCTGGCTTCCAAAGCCGATGAGTGCCTCGAAGTGCGGCAGGAAGCCCTTGAGGAAGTCGGCCTCGTTCTGGACGGCCGCGACCGACGCCTTGATCACATCGTGGAACAGCTTCGGAACCTTTCTCTGCGACTTGCCGAAGGCGTCCGCCGCGGCCACGTCGAGCTTGCGGAAGTTGGCTTCTTCCGCCTCCCAGGTCGACGTTCTCGCCCGCAGGCGAGCCTCGATAGCTCGGGCGTGCTGGAAGAACCGCCTCGCCTGGTGCATCGTCAGCGCGGGCTGTGCATTGCTCATGGCCTTGACGAGGGGTTCGACTCGGCCGCGCTCGACGTACTCGGCGCGCAGATTCCCCTGATCGTCGAGGAACCCGGCGCTCAGGTAGCCCGACCAGAGGTCTCGCAACTCCTGCTCTCTCTGCTCTTGCCCGCCCCGGCGTTGCCCCTGTCGGCCACCGGCGCCTCGACCGCCTCGGTTTCTGCGGTTGCTCATGGTGCGCTACTCCCTATCGCTTGTGGATCGTGTGGCGGTCAGTGCGTACCGCAGCGCTGCCGGCAGGAACCGAACTCCTGGCCGAGATGAGTCGTCGAAGCGGCGGACGAGGTCTTCTGCCCATCGGCGTGCCTCGGAACCCCGGCGGTAGTTACGCGACACGTGGTGCGCGAGCCGTGCCGTTGCCAGCAGATCGGGAGATCGCCGTGCCGGCGAACCGGAGAGACCAACAGGATGACGGGCCTCGACGAGGCCGAGCAGGGTGTGCAGCCATCCCCGCTCCATCTGCCCGGCCTCCAGCCATCCTACCAGCTTGAGCGCAGTTTCCTGGATCGTCTGGTGATTCTGCCACTTCCAGACCTGGCCGAAGGCCGCGCATTGATCCTTCGGTACGCTTTCTCCCGGTCCGGCTTTGGTCTTGGCGGCTTCAAGGAGGCGCTCGGCTTCTGCCACCGCTGCCTTGATGGGGCGCTTGGGCTTGATCAAGGCCAAGCCTGCACTGAGGGTCAGGCCGTGTTTCTGGAACGTGTCGGCGAACCAGCGCCGGAGTTCCCCGGCGAACGCAAACATGACGTCCCACGGACCGACCATGACGAGATCGTCACCACCAGAGAAGACGGTGTAGATCTCCCGCCACCTGTTCTCGCTTTCAATCGCCGTCTTGATGTAGCCCGTGAAGAACGCATCCAGGGCGTAGCTGAGATGCGTCAGCCCAGAAAGGTCGCCCTGCTCGGCGAGCGACGTCTCGATGGCGACGCCCAAGGAATCCGCATCTGCCACCAGCACGCCCAGCAGGCTGTCGCCTCGGGCGTTGCGGGCGATCTCTACGAACTCGAGCGGGCTCCCGTCGCCGCCAACAGGGACGTATGCCATGAGGCGGCGCTCCAGGAAGCGATCCACCGGACACCAATCGGGGCGCTGCTCGGGACGCTGGAGGTTTACCAGGGCGATAACGCCGTCCCTGCGCGAAGCTGGGTCGGTCGACAGGACCGTGACGCCGTAGCCAAGCAGATCGAGATCGCCTTCGGCGACATGGTCTTGGATCACCAGCCAGTGCCCACGTGGAAGCTGCCGCCCAAGCCGCCGGGTGGCCCCGCACCACCTGCAGACACGCCGCAGCTCTCCCGTGTCTTCGTCGCGTTCGTCCTCGGTGGCGCGAGCGCGTCTGCACAGGCTGCATGGCGTATCCAGAGGTTCGAGCACAAGCCGGGTCGGATCCCAGACCGCATTCGGCTCGGGCGCCCACGGTCGGGCGCGTGTGGCATGAAGGCGCTCATGCACATCACGATAGGCGTACAGGCGGTTCCCGGCTGAACTCCCTGCAGCGAGCGCGAACTGGAGCTCGCCGTTCGCATGCTGCGCCAGCCAGTTGCAGATGTATCGTCGCTCACCCGCCAGCACGTTCATAGCCTCGTGCTCGGTATCGCCGGAGAGCAGGAACTTGCCCGCGCCGTGGAGAACGTAGTGAGCGTCGTCTGTTGGCCAGCCTAGCGCACGCAGGACCCGAAGCGCCGCTATCTCCGCGAGGAGCGAGATGATGAATGACCGCGCACGTAGACGCTTGGCCTGCCCACCTCCTGCTTCGCTCGTCGCGAAGAGGAACTGCTGAATTCCCGATATCTTTCCGGCGACGAGCATCACGAGGTTGTTCTCCCCTGGCTGTGCATCGTTTCGCCCGTCACCGCCGCAAGTCGGACGCGGATCTCCTCTGCAAGGACGGTCGCCCGGTCGACCACCACGTGAGGGCCATCGATGAAAGCGAGCCAGCACGCGCCGTCGTGACCGCTGAGCACGCGGTAGGCGGCGTCGAACGCCTCGAACGACAGGATGGTCGAGACCACCGGAGCGTCCGCCGCCGTACTCACGCGTCCTCCTCGCCGCGACGCGGAGACCGGATGTCCGGTGTTCGCTCCAGCCAGCGATCGATCGCGTCCTTGCGGAACCGCCAGTGCTTGCCGACCTTCTGGCCCGGGATCCGCCCTTCCTGCGCGAGCTTGTAGAGCGTCGACTTCGAGATCTTGAGGTACTCGGCGAGCTCCTCGATCG
Organism: uncultured Nannocystaceae bacterium; assembly: GCA_964650105.1. Classification (GTDB taxonomy): domain Bacteria; phylum Myxococcota_A; class Polyangia; order Nannocystales; family Nannocystaceae; genus CAZYSW01. Next base: position 3,359 of record CAZYSW010000221.1, on the reverse strand, counting down.
TCAGGACGGCGCCAGGCTCTGGGTCCACGCGGCTCTTCTCCGTGCGCCCCCGGAAGGGGCACCCGGCCGCTTCGAGGACGGAGGCCGTGTTACCCGATTGTGGCGGTTGATGTCAACACGCACCTGTTGTTGGCGGATCGGGTGGGCCTCAAGGCGCGCGCCAGGGGAGCATCCGCGCCCGCTGGACAGCCATCTGGTGTTCGGCGTCGAGGTCGCGCAGGAGCCGTTGCAGGTCGCGCAGGCTCTCGAGGTCGAGGGACTCGAGGTCGATGCGGTAGCGGCGTCCCGTGGAGCGCTGGATCTCGGCGCGGATCCAGTCGATGAGCCGGCGCTTGTCGTGCTCGCCGCCCATCTACGCCTCGGCGGCGAACAGCGCCGCGATCTCGGCCTCGCCCTGCTCGCCGAGGAACGCGTGGAGCGCGCGGCGGAAGAGCTCCATCCGGCTGTTCAGGCCCAGACGCTCGCGCGCCTCGTCGAGCTGCGCGACGAGGTCGGCCTCCATGCGAAGCGGCAGCACCTTGAAGTCCACCGCCTCGCCGTCGGCGCGCCGGTTGCCGCGCGGCCCGACCGGGATGCGGCCCTTCTGCGCCTGCCTCACCTTCCAGATGAGGTAGCGCTTGTGCGAGCTGCCGGTGGGGCGCCGCGACTACCTCGTCGAGGACCCCCTCTGGCTAGCGAACGTGCTCGAGCTCTGCGCCGGACTCCGGATCGCGGGCAAGCGGGTGCTCGCGGGCTACGTCAACCACGAGCTCTTGTGTCTTGGAGCAGCTGCGGTTGACGCCGTCGGCTCCGGCACGTGGATGAACGTCCGGATGTTCTCCCCCGATCGGTTTCAGGCTACGCAGGAGGAGGAAACCCGTCGTCGAGCGACCTGGTACTACAGTCCCACGGCCTTGTCGGAGTTCAAGGCCGTCTTCCTCGACGCGGCATGGCAGCAAGGCTTGCTGGCGAATCTGGAGGCGCCGACTGAGTACAGCAGCCCGTACGCGGCCCCTCTCTTCGCTGGCGTGCAGCCCAGCTCGACGGGGTTCGGCGAGCGCGAAGCGTTCCGACACTACCTGCACTGCTTGCGGCACCAGGCCCGACAGGCGAGGCGCGCGACCTTCGACGAGACCCTCGCCCATCACCGGCAGCTTCTGGACTCGGGCGAGCAACTGGTCACGTTGCTTTCCAGCCGCGGTGTCCTCTCGCAGGGCCGAGGCTTCGGAGAGATCTTCGATGTCGTGAGGTCGGCGTTGACGATGTTCGAGGCCACGCGCGGGCCGACGCTTCGACGAGCGTGGGGGCGCTTGTAGCTGTCGACGTAGGCCGGGGCCAGCGCGGCTCGTCCTGAGCATCGACGACCGCGCCACGTTAAATAGGACTCTCGGCTTCTCGGTCGAAGACGCTCGGCCGTTAAATACGGCCCCGTGCTCTCTCCCCGCTCTCCGCTCTGGAGAGCACGGTCGGCCCCAAGACGGGGTGCCGGCGAGGTCACCCGTGCTCTCTGCCGCCGCGTCGCCGAGAGCGGCGCGCGCCGACCACGACGCGCAAACCCCCGCGAAACCTGGCCCAGAAGCGCGAAGGCCCCGGCGGTTGCCCGCCGGGGCTCGCTGTTGAACAGCCGCTCGACCGGGTTGGTCGGGCGAGGTGAATGGCTCTCATTCTTGGGCTCGGTTAACTGACCCGGCTGTTAACTACGGGCGCCAGGAACCACAACGATTTCCACTGGGTACATGCCAAGGTCACGGTCATCCTTAGCGTCATGATGTGGCGGTATGACGACGTACTGGCGGATAGACGCCCCACTTCAGAACCGCTCCGCCACCCGGTAGTACGCATCCTTGCGCGCGCCGTGCTTCACGAGCAGGCCGTCGTGGACGAGGCGCTGGAGGCGGCGCTGGAGGGTGCGGAGCGGCGGGCGGGGCTCGGGGAGCGCGGCCAGGATCTTGGGGCTGGTGAGGCTGCCGCTTCGCTCGATCGCCTCGAAGATGTGGCGGTCGAGCTCGTCGGGAGGGCGCACCATGAGCCACGGCAAGCGCTCCTCGCGGTCGTGGTAGCGGTCGAGCCTCCCGCGAAGGTCACCGATGGCCAGGGCGACCTGGTGGACGAAGTGATTGAAGAGATCCGTGAGCTCGCCGGTGTCGTCAGCGGCGCGGACGACATCGCGACGCAGGGAGAGCGCTTCCTGACCGCGCGGGTTCTCGGCGAGGACGAGCAGGCCGTACGGATCGAACCGGCCCGCGCGGAGCTCGTGGTCGATGGCGGTGTCGATCGCCGGGCGCTCGTAGCTGCGGGGAAACAGGATCGACAGGCCCCAGTGGAGGACCGCCGCACGCAAGAGGCCATTGTCGGAGACGAGATCGTCGGCGTCCATCCAGGCGTACAGGCGGCGCACCGGCTCGGGGACCTGCACCGAGCCGCGGTGGAGCTCGAGAAGGCGCTCGCGCGGGCGGCCGGCGAACTGCGACCACAACGTGGCCGCGCGCTCGTGGCCGTGCCGAGCGAAGTCGAGGTAGGTCGCGAAGGTCTCTGGAGTCGTCGGGTCGCCGCGCTCGGCGTAGTAGCGTGCCGCCTCGCAGAGGATCGCTGCCTGCCGGATGCGCATCGCGAGGATGTGCTTGCGCGGAGGGAGCACGGCGCCGGCGAGCACCGCCTCGATCTCCTCCAGCCGGACGGTGTGCCCCGCGCGGGCGACGAGCTGCGCGATGCGGAGCTTCTTCGCCTCGGCTTCGAGGCGCTTTCGGCCGAAGTGGGACAGGCGCATCCCCTCGATCGCACCGGCGCTGCGCGCAGCCCAGGCGACCGAGCGCACGAGCGTCGTCGTCACCGAGTAGCGCAGGTCCCCGAGGGGAATCTCGGTGGGACGTTCGATGATGACGGGCGGGCGGCGCGGCATGGTCAACGGGGCAGCCCGAGCTCGCGGCCGAGAACCTGCGCGACGAAGCTGTGTCCGCTTTCGGCGAGCTTGCGGATCCGCTCCTTCGTCTCCGGCCCGCGGCCGAGCGCTTCGGCGGCCTTCATCGCAGACGAGTAGGCCATCCAGACGTCGGTGCCGGTGATCTCGTAGCCGAAGCCCTGCGCCAGCCAGTCGAGCGCGGCGTAGCCGGCTTCGACGGCGAACGCGGGCTCCTTGGTCACGTGGTCGCGCGCGGCCCGTGCGAGGGTCTTGGGATCGCAGGGCGAGGCGCGGGCGAGCTCGATCGCGGCGTCGTAGAGGCCGAGCTCCTTGGCGGCCGTGAACCACTTGCCCTCCTCGCCCGGAGTCGCGGCGACGAGATCCGCCAGGATCTGCTCGGGGCGCTTGTGAGGGTACTTCTTCGCGACCGCGCGAATCGTGGCGAGGTACGTCCCGCCGCGGTTCGCGCGCAGGCCGTAGC
>CAZYSW010000220.1:4070-9025 GCA_964650105.1 uncultured Nannocystaceae bacterium | reverse complement strand
CCGGCGCAGTTGACGGCCACGAAGGGACGCCTGGCGCGACGAGATGCCGCGTGGCCCGAAACACCGGCGAGCTTCGACGATCCGTCGGTTGCAGGACGATGATGGGGGTCCACAATTGGAACTGGCGTTCGGCTCTCGTCACCGTGTCGGTGGCGGAGCGTTCCCGACCCGGTTCGCTTTTCACCATGACACGCATGTCAGGGGGGGCTCCACGAGGGGCCGGCGAGCGACAGCCGCGAGCTGCCGTGCCGACGCGATCGGCCGGGGTTCGGCCTTGGAAACGGGGTGCCGGCGGTCGATGGGGTGAGCACCGGGGAACGCCTCGATGTGGGTCGCTGAAGGTGAAGAGGGACGTCCGTTCAACGTTCCCTCCCGACGAACGGGGGGCGGCGGTTCCGCCGCACCAAAAGATCACAACCGGCTTGAGAACGAAGCCACAGCCCTCTACTCTGATTCCACCATGCGCAACGCGAAGCTGACGTTCCTGTTCGCGCTGTTCGGACCGCTTACCCTCGGGTCCATGGCGTGCTTCCTGACCACGGAGGGAGAGCGCTACGACTACGACTCCTACGGGTACGACACCGACGGCGGCTGCCCGGTCGGGAACCCTGGTTGCCCCTGCACCAACACGGGTGTGTGCAACGACGGGTTCGAGTGCAACCCCATGATCAACACGTGCATCCACGACTCGTGCCCGGTCGGATCGCCAGGCTGCCCGTGCACGAAAGGAGGGTCGTGTGATCAGGGCTTCTTGTGCAAGCAGAACTACTGCGTCAGCGAGAAGCCGTGCAACGACGATTACACGGGGACCGAGGGTTGCCAGTGCACGATGAACGGTGGCTGTGATCCAGGCCTGGTGTGCCTGTCGCAAACCTGCGTGGACGCCGGGGGCACCAGCGGAGATTCGGGCGGCAACCAGACGACGGCGACCACCAGCCCGACCACCACGTCTCCCGGCACGACGAGCGACGAGCCTGGCACGACCGACGACGGTGCGGATTCCAGCACCGGCGAGCCGGCGACCGGAGGGCTCGACACCGGCAGCACCGGCTGATCGCCGGCCTTTTCGACCCGACGTCAGCGACGAGCGCAAAGCGCCTCGGATCTCGATCCGAGGCGCTTTCGCATGTCTGGAGGGTCATCGAGCGCGGCGGGGTCTCCCTTCGCCTCCACCTCCGCGCCAGCGCAGGAGCGACTCGAGCGCGAGCAGCAAGGCGGCGAGAAGGACCAGGGGGCGCCAGCGCGGAATCGAGACTGCGACGCGCTTGCGCTCGCTGTCGAGCTCGGGTTCGGCGCCCTCCACCCGGCGGGGGTCGCTCTCGTCGGGATCGACCTCGACGGCGAAGCACGTCTCCACGTCGCCGTCGGCGGCGCGCGCCCGGTAGTGCCCGGGGACGAACGTGTCGCGGAAGATGCTCGTCCCGTCGTCCTCGACCGGGACGGAGACCTCTCGACCTCCGGGGGTCGTCACGACCACGCCGGAATCCATCGCGAGCTTGCGCGGCTCGCCGACCAGCACCCGCGACCCGTCGAACCCGCCTCGGCTGCCGCCCAGGTGACGGATGACCCGGGTGACCATCGGCACGAAGCCCGGTCGGAGCGGCAGGTCGGCCCAGTCGCGATCGATCGTGGTGGTGAGCAGGGCCACGCGGCCCTGACCCGCCTGGCTGGTGAGCAACGCAGGTGCTCCGCTGGTGAACGACAACGCGGTCTGAACGGTGCGCGACGGATCGGGCTCGAGCAGCACGATCTTTCGCGCCCGGGTGCCCGACAGCCCCAGGTCGCCTCCCAGCCCCCGAAACGCCGGATGCGAGAGGTCCGCGGGCGCGATCCCTTCGACGCGGGCCTCGGCCCGCCCGGGCGCCGTTCCGACCTGCACGGCCTCACGCATCCGAAGCGGGAGCAGCGAGCCCAGTCGTGCATTGTAGGCGTCGGCGTCGACGCGATCGCCGACGGTGACCCACAGCCCCATGCCCCGTCGCACCTGCTCGACGATCGCCGGCGAGACGTCCTCGGACGGCGCTCGCACGTTGGCCAGCACCAGGACGTCGACGCCCGCGAGCGCCGCGGTCCCACGCTCGCGAATCGCTTGCTCGAGTTGGTCGGGCGCCATGCTGCGGAGCCGGAACTCACCCACCTCGTCGGCGGCCGCGATCGCGGTTCCGAGGAAGAAGACCTCGTCGTGGGCCCGAAGCTCGCTCGGATCGCCGTTGACCACCACGACCTCCAGGGCCTCGTCCACCGACAGCCACAGGTGTCGACGATCGTCGCTGGGCATGGGGTCGTGATCGAGGTCGAGGGCGACGGTGGCGGGGATGGCCTGTCCCTCCTCCAGCACGGTGTGCGTGAATTCGACCCCGGTCGGATCGTCGAGCCGCAGCGACACCGTGGTGCGTGCCACCTCGAGGTCGCCGATGCGCAGGACCAGCGGAATGTCTCGCGGGCCTGGCTCGTCGTCGGGCGCCGGCCAGAGCGCGTGTCGCCGCAGCACCGCGTGGATCCGGACCGCGCGAGGATCGAGCTCCGGGGCGGGTTCCCAGCCGACCGACTCGATCGCGACGTGTTCGGGGATCGCCTGGTCCGGATCGAGGGCCGGGATCGGGAACACCGGAATGCCGCCCTCGGCGGTCGCCGGCAAGCTGCCCAGCCCGCCGGCGGTGGCGTCGCCCACCGCATAGATGATTCGCTTCCGCTCGCCGTCCATCCCCTCCAGCAGGCCGGCGGCCAAAGGCACGCCCTCGCGCAGCGGCCAGGCCCCCTTGCGCGGCGCCCCGGAATCGACCCACCCCTCCAGGGCCGATGCGATGCGATCGGTGGCGGCGGTGGGCTCGATGCGGGGGCCTGCGGGATCGGAGGTGACGAGCCCCACGCGCGTGCCCGGTGGGAGCGACCTCAGCAGACCGAGCGCACGATCGCGCGCGTGCTCAAGCACCATCTCGTCGTCGACGACCAGCTCCATGCTGCGCGAGCCGTCGACCAGAAGAACGGCGTCGTGGGGCTCGGCGATCACCGAGGCCCCCGCCCGATCGACCGAGACCGGACGTGTCAGCGCGAGCACGAGCAGTGCGAGGAGCAGCAGGCGAATCACGAGCAACGGCCAGTCGCGGAGCGAGCGGCGGTGCGTGACCGACTGCTCGGTGACCGGAAGGAATCGAACGGCCGCAAAGCGGATCGTGCGAGGTGGCTCGCGTCCCAGGAGGTGAGCCGCCAGCGGCAGCGCCAACCCCAAAAGGCCCACCAGCAACACCGGTGCGAGCAGGCTCAAGGCTGCACCTCCGTGGCCGTACCCACCATTTCGGATCCCGACAGCCTCGCGAGCAGGGCCGCGAACGCGGACGCGACCGGAGCGTCGGTCACCAATCGATGAAGGTAGAGTCCCTCACGCTCGCAGCGCAGCTCCAGCGCGCGCAGGTGCTCGGCCAGACGCGCCAGGTAGCCCTCCCGCAGGCTCCCGCCCGGACCTTCGACCTCGGGACGAACCCCCCGCAGGTCGAGGAAGCGAAGCATGTTGCGCTCCGCCCACGGAAACGTCAGCTCGTCGCGGTGCAGCACCTGCACGAGCACGACGTCGTGCTGGCTCGCGCGCAAGGACGACAATCCTCCGAAGATCCGATCCTGGGCGACATCCGCGTCGAGATCGGGCTCGGACGGGTCCAGAAAGTCCGACAAGACGATCACCAGGCTGCGACGCGGCAACCGAGGGACCGTCTCCGCCAACAAGCGGCTCCAGGGGCACCATCCCGAGGGTTTCGCGGACGACAACGCGCGAGCGATCGCGTTGACGCGATCCTGCCCGCCGCTGGGGCGAGCGAGGCTGGTCTCGGTCGTGCCGTCCCGCCCCACGGCGAGCCCCACGGTGTCGCCCTGCCGGACCGCGAGCCATGCGAGGCCCCCCGCGAAGGCCCGGGCGGCGACCGACTTCGCACTGTCGCCCTCCCCGTACGCCATGCTCCCGCCCTCGTCGACCACGAGCACGACCGGAAGCTCGTCCTCGGATTCCGTCTGCCGCAGCACCAGGCGATCGCGACGCGCCACGGCGCGCCAGTCGAGCCGACGGGGATCGTCGCCGGGGACGTACGCCCGGTGATCCCGGAAGTCGAGCCCCATGCCGGCGCGCGCCGAACGGTGACGCCCGTGCCGACGCCCCCATACCGGGCGCTGCAGAAGCAGAACCCGCGTGCGCAGGAGCTCCCGGAGATCGGCGGGGAGGATCCGGGCGATGGTCTCGGTCGTGTCGGTGGGCACGACCCTCCGATCAGGCCGAGACCGCCGCGAGGATCTCGGCCATGATTTCGCGGGTGCTCACGCCCCGGCTCTCGGCCGCGAAGCTTCGCACCAGTCGGTGCTCGAGCACCGGGCCGGCCAAAGCGCGGACGTCCTGCACGGTGACCGCCGGGCGTCCCGAGAGCGCGGCATGGGCCTGCGCGGCGCCGATGAGCTGCTGACCCGCGCGCGGACCGGCGCCCCAGCGCAGCAGCTCCTTGACCGCAGTGGGCGCGCTGTCATCGGCGGGTCTGGACGCTCGCAAGAGCGCCACCACGTGGTCGACGACCGAAGGCGGCACGGGGATCCTCTGGACCAGCTCCTGGTGCTCGAGCAACTCGGCGGGGGAGAGGACCGGCTCGAGATCCTCGAGCTCGGAGGTGCCCATGGCCACGATCCGTCGCTCGGAATCCGCGTCGGGGTAATCGACGACGATCTGGAGGGTGAAACGGTCGAGCTGGGCCTCGGGTAGCGGATAGGTGCCCTCCTGCTCGATCGGGTTCTGGGTGGCGAAGACGTGGAAGGGGGGCGGCAATTGGTGGGTCTTGCCACCGGCCGTGACGCGTCGCTCCTGCATCGATTGCAAGAGGGCCGCCTGGGTCTTGGGCGGCGTTCGGTTGATCTCGTCGGCGAGCAGGAGGTTGCAGAACACCGGGCCGGGCACGAACCGGAACTGCCGCTTGCCGGTGCTC
>CAZYSW010000220.1:0-4060 GCA_964650105.1 uncultured Nannocystaceae bacterium | reverse complement strand
ATCGGGCGTGAACTGGATGCGCGAGAACTGGAGATCCAGTGCTTGCGCCAGGCTGCTCACCAGCAGCGTCTTGGCGAGCCCCGGAACGCCGACGAACAGGCCGTGACCCCTGGCGAACAGACAGACGAGCAGCAGATCGATGACCTGCTCCTGACCGACCACGTGGCGGTGGACCTGGGCGAGGAGGCGTGCTCGAGCCGCAGCGAGAGACTCCAAAGCAGCATTGTCGTCGGCTTGCAGGGGACGAACTGTGGATGCGTCGGGCACGTGTGATCAGGCCGACTTGGTATACCCGCCCTCGCGGGGCCCGTCACATCGCGCGGGTCGGCCCGAACGCCGGCGGTCGGCTCGTCGGTGGGGCGCATGTCGAGAACCGTGGCGCGCGGATCGCGGTGGTCATCGCCCGGGCGACGCGCATCGGCCTGATTTACCCGTGAGTAATCGGAGAACCCCCTTCGTTGACGAACGCGCGCCAATCGGCCACCTTTCCACCCTGCGGTGCGCGGAGGGTCCGGTCTCGCCGCCGCTTCGGGCCGAATCTACGGGAGAGCTTCGGAGAATTGAGATGGCCAGCTTCAGCGAGCTTCTGACCCAAGTCAAAGGGACGATTCGCGAGATTTCGATCGAGGAGACCAAAGCGCGGGTCGCCGATGGCGCGAACGGCCCGGTGCTGATCGACGTCCGCGAGCGCGACGAGTACGAGCAGGGCTTCATCCCGCGCGCGCAGTGGATCCCGCGAGGCTTCCTCGAGCTCAAGATCGAGGACGCCGTGCCCGAGCGCGATCAGGAGGTGATCCTCTATTGTGCGGGCGGAGTCCGCTCGGCGCTCGCCGCCAAGGCGCTGCAGGACATGGGCTATCGCAAGGTGTCCTCCATGGCGGGCGGCTTTCGGGCGTGGAAGAACGCCGGCTTCGCCTTCGAGCGGCCACGGGTCCTGACTCCCGAGCAGCTCAAGCGATACAGCCGGCACATCATGCTCCCCGAGGTCGGGGAGGTCGGCCAGGGCAAGCTGCTCGATGCCAAGGTGTTGTTCATCGGCGCGGGCGGCCTCGACTCGCCGGCCAGCCTCTACCTGGCGGCCGCGGGAGTCGGGACCTTGGGGATGGTCGACGACGACGTGGTCGACGAGAGCAACCTGCAGCGGCAGATCCTCCACAACGTGGAGCGCCTGGGGATGCCCAAGGTGGAGAGCGCTCGCAAGACCTTGCAGGCACTCAACCCCGACGTGCAGGTCGTCACCCACCAGACCCGCCTGACCAGCGAGAACGTCCTCGACGTCATCGGCAACTACGACGTGATCGTCGACGGTGCGGACAACTTCCCGACCCGATACCTGCTCAACGACGCCGCGCTCAAGCTCGGCAAGACCGTGGTGCATGCCTCGATCTTCCGCTTCGAGGGCCAACTCACCACGTTTCTGCCCGACTCGGGACCGTGCTATCGCTGTCTGTACCCCGACCCGCCGCCCGCCGGCATGGCGCCGAGCTGCCAGGAGGCCGGCGTGCTCGGCGTGCTCCCGGGGGCCGTGGGGACGCTGCAGGCCATCGAGGCCATCAAGGTCATCCTCGGGGTGGGCGAGACGCTCAGCGGGCGATTGCTGCTGTTCGACGCCCTCGGGACCAAGTTCCGCACCTTGAAGCTGCGCAAGGACGCATCGTGCCGGGTGTGCAGCAAACGGCCCGAGGAGATCGAGCTCATCGACTACGAGGCGTTCTGCAGCCTCTGAACGCGGCGCGGCGCCTGCGTCGACCGCGCAATGCTCGCGAGCGCGCACGAGGGTAAGCTGCTCGGGTGCGAGCGTTCGAACGGGTCGCGGCCTCGATCCGCCAAAACGAAGTCGGGCGGAGGGCATTCATCGAGACGCCCTTTGGTCGGCGGTTGATCTGCTACGCCGATCTCACCGCGACGGGGCGCTATCTCCACTTCGCCGAGGCATGGATCCGGCGTGTGCGCCCGTTTTACGCCAACACCCACACTGCCGTGTCGTCGACCGGGCGAATCATGACGACGCTTCGCGAGAAAGCGCGAGACGTCGTGCACCGGGCGGTGGGGGCGGATCCCGACGACGAGGTGATCTTCACGGGCTCGGGCGCCACCGCGGCCGTCCACAAACTCATCGGCCTGTTGGGGCTTCGGATCGCCGAGCCGCTGGAGCGGCAGTTCGGGCTGAGCCGGCACATCCCTCGCGATCAGCGGCCCATCGTGTTCATCGGCCCCTACGAGCATCACAGCAACGAGCTGCCTTGGGTGGAGTCGGTCGCCGACGTCGTCGAGGTGGGGCTCGACGCCTCGGGCCGCATCGACCTGGCCGACCTCGAGCGCAAGCTGCAGGCACATGCCGACCGGCCCCTGCGCATCGGGTCGTTCTCGGCGGCCTCGAACGTGACCGGGGTGCTGTCCGACGTGGGAGAGATCGCGGCGATCCTGCACCGCCACGGGGCGATCGCGTGCTTCGACTATGCGGCGGCGGGTCCGTACGTGCCCATCGACATGCACCCGCCCGATCCGGCGCGGCGGATCGACTGCCTGTTCTTGTCGATGCACAAGTTCATCGGGGGGCCCGAGGCCTCGGGGGTCCTGGTCGTGAACCGCTCGTTGTTTCGCTGCCGGATCCCCGAGCGTCCCGGAGGCGGCACCGTCGACTACGTCGCCGCAGCCGACCGCGAGGCCATCGACTACGTGCGGCGCCTCGACGAACGCGAGGAGGGGGGCACGCCGTCGATCATGGGTGACGTCCGCGCCGGCGCAGCGTTCCTCGTCAAGGAGATGGTCGGTGCGGAGGCCATCGTCGAGCACGAGTGCGCGCTGGCCCGACGTGCGCTGGCACGGCTGTCGGCCAACCCTCGAGTCGAGGTCCTCGGGCCCCTGGACGTCCCGCGGCTGGCCGTGATCTCGTTCAACATCGAGGGGCTCCACCACGATCTGGTTTCGGCGCTCCTCGACCACCTGTTCGGCATCCAGAATCGGGCCGGGTGCTCGTGCGCGGGGCCGTATGGTCACCGCCTGTTGGGCATCGACCGCGAGACCTCCGAGCGCTTTCGCGTGCTCATTCGCCGGGGGATCGGGGGAATCAAGCCCGGCTGGGTGCGCATGACCATCCCGTTTTACGCCAACGAGGACGACATCGAGTTCCTGCTGTCGGCGGTGGAGTTCGTGGCCGATTACGGACGCCTGTTCGTCCCTCTGTATCGCCTGGGATGGGCCGACGGGGTGTGGCGGCACATCGAGCGCCCGCAACCCGACATCGAACCGATCGAGCTGACGGTCCACGCCCTCGAAGAAGCCGCGCAGAGCTTTGCCGCGGGGGACCACGAGTCCCCCATGTCCGAGCGCGAGCTCTTGGCCGAGCGCCGCCGCTACTTCGAGGAGGCCCACCAGATGGTCGACGCGCTGCGCGACCGCTGGCGCCGAGCGCCTCCGGTGTGGAACCAGCCGACCGGCGATCCCGAGGTCGATGCGCTCTGCTGGTTCCGCTACGTCCACACCGACGAGCCGCCGGACGCCGAGCGATTCCCCTTGCGCGCCGCCGAGTGACTCCGCCGGGCCTCGCCGCGAGGCCACATGCGCAACTTCGCCGCCCTTCGCGTCTCCACCCTGGGCTTGGGCCTGGGCCTGGCGATCGCCTGTCGGGCCAGCGACGCCGAAGCCGCGGTCGCCTCGCCGGACGTCCTGGGATGCCCGGTCGGGTCGGGTGACGCGGAGTAACCGTCCCGTGGACCGTGACGTCTCTTCGAGGTGAGGTCCCGATGACCATCGACCCCGTGCTGCGCGTCGAGCCGCTCGCGTTTCCCTGGAGACCGTCCGACCCGTTCTTGTTCTGCGTGCACCACCAGGACGCCTACCCGGCGGGCAACGAACATCTGGGGCCGGCGGCGTCGCTGGAAGGTCGGGACATCGGGCAGGACTTCGTCGGCAAGGACGGGTGGCGCATGTATCACGGCGACGTGGTTCCGGGTTTTCCGCAGCACCCGCACCGCGGCTTCGAGACGGTGACCATCGTCCGACGCGGGCTCGTCGACCACTCCGACTCGCTGGGGGCGACGGCGCGCTTCGGCGCCGG
>CAZYSW010000219.1:0-9083 GCA_964650105.1 uncultured Nannocystaceae bacterium | reverse complement strand
ACGGCGTTCGCGTCGGTGCTCGGCTTCCTCTACAAACACCGGGGCGCCGTGGCGACGCCCCGCGTGCAACAGGTCTAACCACCCCTGCCGCCGCGTCAAGAGCGCGGCGCGGTCGGGAGCCGCGGCGCCATGTGGGGTCGACCGTCACCGTCGCGCGATGCGGCTACGAATACACCCCCTCGGGCCAAAGCTGTGCCGCGATTTCCCGCAGCGCCGACTCGCGACGCCAGCTCTCGGAGGTCGGATCGATCGCATGGCTGTGCGCGACCATGGCACGGAGCTGGTCCTCCAGGTCGCTCACCAGCCGCGGATCGTGGACCACGACGTTGGCCTCCCGCTCCCAATAGCTCGCGGTCGCGTCGAGGTTGGCCGAACCGATGCTGGCCACGGCTCCATCGGCCGTGACGACCTTGGCGTGAACGTACGGCCGCACCACGTCCCCACGGCAAACGATGAGCGGATGCCGCAAGGTCGCGTACTCGAACACCCGCGCGCCCGCGGAGAGGAGGCCACCGAGGCGGTGCTTGGTCATGTACTCGAAGGCTTCTCGGTGCAGCGGTCCCCGGAAGAACGTCCCGTCCCCTCGCCGCGGCACGGCGCTGCCCGTCATGATGACCACGTCGACCCCGCGGGCGAGGGCGCGGCGGATCGCCGAGACCAGGCTCGGCACGATGGGGAAGTCGTTGACGATGAAGAGGTGTCGGGACGCCGCGTCGATGATCGCCTCGTACGCGAGGAGAGCCGTGACGTCGCCGACGCCGTGATGGAGCACCAACCGCCCCACCGTCCGGCCCACCTCGGGCGCTTCGGCATCTCGCACCTCCATGCTGGAGACCCAGCTCTCCTTGGCGTCGTTCCAGGTCTGCGCACACGCGGCCAGGACGGTCCGGACCAGAGGTCCTCGCACCTCGATGCTCGCATCGAGCCAAGGAATGCGCTCGTGAGGCGTCCAGTCCGTGATCGCGACCTCGTCGAAGCCCGTGTAGTACTCGTCGGCGCAGTTGCGTCCTCCGATCAACGCGATCTCCCCGTCCACGACGATGATCTTCCGATGATCGCGCCGCTTGAGGCTCACGGTGTCCACCTCGCCCGGACCGGAGATGGGGTGGCTGGAGACCACTTCGATTCCCGGCTCGGCGCGCAGCCCCGCGACGACGGCGTTGTTGACCCCCAGCACGCGGTCGACCGAGAAGAGCGCATCGACCACGACCCGCACGCGGACCCCTCGCCGGGCCGCGGCGATGAGGCGCGCGCCGAGCTGGTCGGGGAACGGGCCGTCTCGACCCAGGGAGAACTGCAAGAAGAGCTCGCGGCGCGCCCCTTCGACCAGCTCGAAGAGACGCTCACGCGCGCGCCGGTTGTCGAGCTCGATCCGGCAGGCGTTGGCACCGACCGCCGTGGTCCCGGTCATCACGTCCAGTCGCCACACGAACGGGTCGTGGGCGCGGATGCGCGCCTCCTCGAACGCCCGCGCCTGCTCCCTCCACGTCGGCTGCCCGGGCCGGATCGTCAGCGCCTCGATCGTCCCGCAGCGAAGCCCCGCGCGTTCCCCCGCGGCACGCAGCGCGGGATCGGGCGTGGCCAACGCGAGCAACGGGACCCCCGACCCGGCCAGCCGACGAAGGGTCGCCGTCAAGAACACACCACGGAAATCGACCCCCAGCGTACGAAACTCGGCTTCCGTCTCCGGGTGGACCAGCACCGCACCGAGCGGGAGCGCGAGTCGATCGATGGCCGCCCGGATTTCGTGCGTGCGATCTTGTTCCGCGCAGTCGACGTAGACGAAGCAGACGCCCTCGGCCGCGAGGCGACGCAACACCTCGACGTGAGCATCGGGCACCAGCATGTAGCTCGCGTCGATGGCGATGGTCGGCGAGTCCTCGATGACGTGCAGCAAGGACGCCGTCGGTTCCAGCCGGGAACGGATGGGCTGCCCCCGATCGTCGAGGAGCTCCGAACGCACCGGGTAGACCCCGGGGCCCGGTGCCGGACAAGGGAAGCCGATCGACGGCGCGCCGTCGGCGACGCGCTCGCCGACCACGGTGTCGCCGAGGCGGCAGCGGACCGTGGCGGCGCGCAATCGGGCGACCGCATCGACCGGTGCGAGCAGCTCGATCCAGGTGCCGGGGCGGGTGACGAGGTCGCGCCCCGGTCGGTGCAGGAGGCGACGCAACGTGGCGGTGGCGCGCCAGCGATCGGCGGAGAAGCTGACCACCTCCACCGCATTCTCGGAGCGCGCTTCGGCGCCGTTTTCCTGAGCAGGTCGGCCACGTTCGCTCAGCAGCGCGGAGACGAGCTCACGCACGCGGGTCGCGATCGATGGGCGCTCGGGATCGACCAACTCGGCAAACATGTTACGCCGCGGGTCGCCGGTCGCGAGGCGCGGCGGGCCGCCCGGCCGGCGGCAATCGGTGCGTCCGGCGCTGCTCCGCGAACGCGGAACGACGCACGGCGAGACCTCGCGTGGGCGGTGCCCCCTGCCTTCACGCCACGGAACGCTCGACGTGCGCCGTCGCCAGACCGTGGCGGGCGAGCACCTCGCGCACGTTCTTCAGCACGGACGGGACCGATCCGACCGTCGAGACCTCGTCGCGACGTGGCCGCGTAATCGGCCCGAAGGGCTCCCACACGCTCGCTGCGTGCACATACACGTCCCAGTCGGCGTCCGATGCGTCGTCCACCCTTCGGGCGAGCCGTTCGCGAACGACCGCCGGAGGGGCGGTGAAATGGAGAATGCGTACCGGCACGCCCAGTCGCTCGCCGGCGCGGACGAACACCTCGCGACGCGCGTCCTCGCGGAAGCTGGCGTCGACGATGACCCGACGGCCCTGCTCGATGTGCTCGCGAGCACGCCGCAAGCACGCGTCGTAGGTGGCGTCGTTCCAGGCCGGCGTGTAGATGCCCCCGTCGACCTCCGTCCGCCCCGAAGCACGCGCGTCCAGACCCGCGAGCTCCTTGCGCACCACGTCGGACCGGACCCACTCGAAGCCTTCGGCCGCTGCCAGGGCCCGCGCGATGGTGGACTTTCCCGTGCCCGGCAACCCGCAGACCAAGAGCATGCACGGGCGCGCAGCGGGCTGCTCGAGCTCGGCGAGCGCGAGCAGGAGGTGGTTGCGCGCGCGCTCCAGCAGGCTCGCGCGGGTGTCGGGCGGGACCTCGGGCGCAAACGCCTGCATGGCTCGAACCTTCGCCCGTACCACGCTGCGATAGGCGACGTACAGGGGCAGCAGGGCACGCCCCGCCTCGTCACCCGTCTGCCGAAAATAGGCATCGGCGAAATGATCGGCGAGATCCCGAGCACCGTGCGCCCGCAGATCCATGATCAGGAACGCGATGTCGGCAACCGGGTCGGCGAAGCGAAACCGGTCGTTGAACTCGATGCAGTCCACGATGACGAGGTCGTCGGGAGGCTCGCGATCCGACAGGAAGTAGACGTGCTCGAGCCGGAGGTCGCCGTGCGTATCGCGGGGGACGTCCATCGCGACGCGGCGTTCGACGAGACCGCGGTGCGCCTCGAGCTCGAGCTCGGTCGCCCGACGGACGCGCTCGAACACCGCCGGATCGAGGATCGAGGCCACCCGCGGCTCGAGCTGCTCGAAGTTCTCCCGGCAGTTGCCAGCCACGACGTCGAAGCGGCCGAAGGCGCTGATCTCCGGGCCGCGACGCGCTCGACGGTGAAACTCCGCGAGCTTGGCCGCGAGGCGTTCGAGATGGATCCTGGTCAACGCACCGCGGGCCAGCATCTCGCCCAGCCGGCTCGCGTCCGGCAGCCGCCGCATGTGGACCGCGTACTCCACGGCCGGACCCGGCGCGCCCACGCGCAGACCTGCGGTTCCATGGGCGCCGCTGGAGATGGTGATGGGGACCACACCGTAGTAGACGCCCGACGCCAATCGCGCGTTGAGGTCGACTTCGGCTCGGCACATGTGCAGGCGCCGAAGCAGGGTCGAGTAGTCGAGAAAACCGAGATCGACCGGCTTTTTGATCTTGTAGACGTGGTCACCCGCCAAGAACACGACCGACGCGTGCGTATGGATCACCTCCACCGACCCCACGGGGTGGGGGTAGGCGTCGGGTCGGCTCAGGGCGTCGATGAGGCTGCTCAGCTCCACGGCTCCACGCTCAGCGTGGGTCCGATTTCGCCGCCGACGAACCGCAGTTCTCGTACCGCGGCGCTCCCGGCTCCGGCAGCCTTTTCGCGTCCACCGACGGGCTCGCCGACGCCGAACGCTCGACGGCCCGCGGTCGCCGAAATTCACCGCACCGCCTCGGCATCGACGCGCTGGTGACAGGCAGCACAGGTCGACGAGAGCTCCCCCAAAAGCCGCGTCCGCTCCTCGTGCTCGGTCGCTCGCAGGGCACGGCGGCCCAGTGCGTGCACCCGCTGGCACGAAGCGCGCGAGTGTACGCCAAAGCGAATCTCGGGGTCGTCCGTCTCCACGCACCCCGGCATTCCGACGAACCCCTCGGCACCTCGACGCCACCGTTCGCTCGAAGGCCCCACGACACCTTCCCACAGCCGCTCGGCGGACCATTGGTGGCGCACCATCGCCTTGCCCGGCGTGTCCTCTCCCGCGTCGGGATCGTCGATCTCCGGGTCGACGAGGTGCGGGAACACGGGCCTGGCCCCCAGCGCTCGATGACAGCTTCCGCAAGTCCCCGCCAGCTCGGCGCTCGCGGCCGCGATCTCGTCGAGGGTGGACGCTTCGGCGGCCGCGCGGGCGGCCTCCAGCATTCGTGCGACATGAGGGCGCCAGGCGTGCGGGTACGCCTCCACCGACTGGCTCTCGACGAACCACTCGGCCCGTTCGCGGGCCGCGGCGAGGTCCCCGTCGACGACTGCCGCCTGGAGCGCGCGGACCTCCTCGAAATGCCGCTGCATCGACGCCTCGATCTCCGCCTCGCTGGGGCCGTTCGCTCGGTCGACCGTCGACTCCGGCGTGGAGGGCGGCCCCGCCGCTGGGCCGCCGACCTCGGCGGGCGCGAGGGGTTCGGGAGATCCCGACGCGACGACGTCGGCCGTCTCGTCCGGGGCCGTGTTGCGCCAGCACGCCGACGCCCCGATGGCGAGGGCGAGCACGATCGCTCCCCGCACGGTGTGCGCGCCGCCGGAAAGGTGGCGCAGGCCGTGCGGGCGTGCGCCCCCCGGATGGACGCCCATCAGACGTGGAAGGAGGCGGACTTCGCCTCCTCGCGCAGTGCAGACCACCGGGCTCGCCGAGCGCTCTCGGAGAGCACGGGCGCCGAACACAGGAGCGCTGCCATGGCGAACCGGACCTCGCGAACGACGTTGTCACCGTCGAGTGGAAGGGTCCACGGGCCTACGTTCTCGAACGAGTGGTCTTGCATGACGTCTCCTCGAAGCACGGACGATGCCACACGCGATCGGTCGATGCCAGCGAAGGGTCGCGGATTCGATCGTAGACGAACCGGCCGGCAGGGACGCCTCAATCGATCGCGCGAGGGCGCCGTGCTCGCACCGTCGCGGCGGCCTCGAGCAGCTCGCCACCTCACGAGAACAAGAGGACGACGCCGAAGACGGCGAGCAAGGTGCCGGCGATCCCGGCCATCCCGACCCTCTCTTTCCTCACCAGCATCACGATCGGAATGACGAGGATGGGAGAAGTCGCCATGATGCTCGCAGCCACCCCCGCCGTGGTGTGCTGCACCGAAATCAGCGACAACGACACGCCGAGAAAGGGACCGAACACCGCCCCCAGGCCCGTGTACACCAGCCCGGAACGGTGACCGAACCCGGCGCGGACGCGGGGCCACCATCGCGTCGCCCAAAAGATGGCCGCGAACGCAACGAGGCCCGCGACCACCCGGATCTGGGTGGCCGCGAAGGCGTCGTAGTCGCCCATGCCGTGCTTGGAAAGCACCAGGCCACCGGCCTGCCCCAGCGCGCCCCCCAAGGCGAGGAGCACACCGACCGCGCTTCGCCTCGGCGGCAGGGAGGCGACCGCGCCGGTGCGCGCGTCGGGGACCCGGTCGACGATGGCCCAGGCGATTCCCGCGACCGTGAGCACCATGCCCAAGAGGTCGCGCCCGCGAAGGGTTTCCCCCAGGATCAGCCAACCGATGATCGCGGTCAGGGGCGGCGCCATCGACATGATGAGCGACGACAGGCGAGGACCGATCGACACCAGCGCCCGAAACAGGCACAGGTCGCCGAAGCCGAAGCCGACCAGCCCCGAAATCGACAGCCACAACCAGGCATGCGCGGACGCGTCGGTCGGCAGCACCGAGCCACGTGCGACCCACGTGTAGGCCGACAGCAGCAGGAACGCGATCACCAGTCGCAGGAAATTCACGACCAGCGAACCGATCCGAGCACCCGCCGAAGCGAAGAAGAGCGCCGACGTGGCCCAGCACGTCGCCGTGCCCAGTGCCGCGAGCTCCCCGAGCCGTTCGGTCATGCGATTCTGGACTGTACGCCCGATCCCTTCCCGGAGGCGTCGCCCCACTCGTGGCGTTCTCGAGGCCCACGCGACGCGTCGGGATCGCTCGCATCCCGCAGAACGCGCCGCCCCCCGAACGCCCGCACGGTGGGGCGGTTCACCGACCACCCACCACCGTGCGCTGCCCGCCGGACGATCACCACCTTTATACTGGCCTCGCATGTCAGCGAAGGCCGGTGCAGCCGTGGACGTGGCCAAGGTCGTCGAGCACGAGCAGGCGGCCCACGAAAAGCGCAATTGGGTGCGCCTCACGTTCGACTGCAACGACCGCTGCGTGTTCTGTCTGGACGCCCACACGCACGACGGCACGCATCGGGATCGCGCGGAGATCAAGGCCCAGATCCTGGACGGGCGCAAAAAGGGCGCGCAGCGGCTCATCTTGTCCGGGGGCGAGCCCACCATCCACCCCAATTTCGTGGACTTCGTGCGGCTGGGTCGGCTGGCGGGCTACTCGAAGATCCAAACCGTCACCAACGGTCGAATGTTCGCCTACCGGGAGTTCCTCACCGCAGCCGTCGACGCGGGACTGTCGGAGATCACCTTCTCGATCCACGGGCCCTACGCGAAGATCCACGATGCCCTGGTGGGGACCCGCGGCGCCTTCGAGCAGGAGGTACAAGGTTTGCGGAACGCCCTGGAGGACGGACGGGTCATCGTCAACATCGACGTGTGTGTCAATCGCGGCAACGTCAAGGTCTTGCCGGAGCTCCTGCGTCGGTTCACCGCGATGGGCGTCAAGGAATACGACCTTCTCCACGTGATCCCCTTCGGGCGCGCGTACACCGAGGGCAAAGAGACGCTCTTTTACGATCTGGAGGAGATGCGCCCTTACCTGCTCGAGGCGTTCGAGTGGTCGAAGAAGCCGGACATGCACATCTGGCTCAATCGCTTCCCGGTGCAGCACCTCGAGGGCTACGAGAACCTGATCCAGGATCCGTACAAGCTCAACGACGAGGTCCGAGGCCGCAAAGAGGAGTACGCGCAGCTCCTCGACCGAGGCATCGATCTCGACTGCCGGTCGCCGCATCGTTGCGGACACTGCTACTTGCAGCCGCTGTGCGACACCCTCGACGAGGTCCGGGAGACCGTGGCGAAGTCGAGGTTCGACGTGATTCGAATCGAGCCCGAGCACGAGGCCGCGCTGCCGCCGGTCTACGGCGGCGATCCGGCCAGTGCGAAGCGATCCGAGCAGATCGAAGCGCAGCTCGCCTCGCTCGAAGGATCCGAGGTCTCCGAGCAGGTCATCCAGGAGGTTCGAGCGGGGCAGGCCCGATCCCGACTTCGGCTCCCGTTGCTCGGCCGGGCCGAGATCGACTACCCGCCGCTCTCCGAGCAGGTGCGCCGCGCCGGCGCGAAGACCCTTCGCCTGGTGGGCAGCAGCATCGAATCCCTCGAGGGGATCGCAGAGCGTTTCCCGACCACGGACCGGCTGGAGCTCGAGCTCCGCGAGATCGACGGGCTGCTCGCCCGCCTGGGCGACGACGACGAATTGTGGGGAAAGACGCTCACGCGCGTCGTCGTTCCCCACGCGGCGCAGGCCAGCGCCCTTCTGGAGCGTCGGGGCCGCTTCGAGGTCGTGCTGGAGCTGGCCACGCGCAACGAACCATGGTTGCTCGCGCTGGAGCAGGCGCCCCCCAGGCTCGCGCTGCGGCAACCCACCCACGAACGCTTGACCGACTCGGCGGTCCACGACGTCGATCTCCCCACGTTCTTCTCCCGGTTCACGCTGGACGTACCGGTGGAGGAGGTTCCACCGTGCATCGTTGGGGCTCGGCATCGGCCGCGTCCGGCCCTGCTGGACGCAGCGATGCTCACCCCCGAAGGGCGACTCGAGATCTTCCGATACACCCGGCGTTACATCCTCGATCGCTATCGCGTGAAGTCGCTGCGCTGCAAACCCTGCAAACACGCGGCGCGCTGCGAAGGGATGCACGTCAACTACATTCGCGCGCACGGGTTTTCCTGCATGCAACCCGTGCTCGCCTCGGATCGCGTCGCGACGTCCTGACCCATGGTGGCAATCCCGGTCCCGAGGGACCTCACCCTCCCCCAGCCCGGATCCCGTACCGCGTACGCGATCCTCTCGGCCGCACTCGGCCGGTGCCTGCGCGACCTGGTGTCGTTGCCCCACGCCGACCTCGATCCGGCCACCGTTTCGGGTTATCGGGCGCTCCTCGGCGTCGTCGCCGCGCTGCGTCGCGACGACCCCGGTGCCCTGGCGTCGGTCGTGCGTCGCCCTTCGGTCGGCGTGTGGATCCGATGCCTGCGCAAGGGCGCCGCTTGCCCCGTCGATCGCAACGCGGCCTTCGCCTCCCTGGTCGCCACGTTGGGCACGGAGCTGGCGTGGATCGGAGCCCTCCCCCGCCCCCTGCGGATCACCCGGTTCCCCGCGCGCATCGTGTCCATGACGCAGCGCGCCGTGCTCGAGCTCGATGCCACCGACACGGCGCTCTGGCTGTCCGCCGACGGTTTCGAAGCCGAGTCCATGGGCCGACGTCGCACGCTGACTCTGCAGCGGCACGATCGCGCCGGCAGCCCCTACTTCGTGGAGATCGTGCCGGGGCTCGTCCTCGCCCTGGTGGATGCCAACCCGCTGGCGGGAGTCGAGGCGCACCCCGACAA
>CAZYSW010000218.1:2609-9165 GCA_964650105.1 uncultured Nannocystaceae bacterium | reverse complement strand
ACCGACGGTCCCGGCCCCAGGACTCAAGGACCGCGTCCGATCCAGACCGCGCCCTGCGTCGACACCTCGCGCTTCCAGATGGGCACGTCGCGCTTGAGCGCCTCGATGGCCTCGCGGCACGCTTCGAAGGCCTGGGCGCGGTGCGGCGCGCTCGCGGCGATGACGACGGCGGTCTCGCCCACCTGCAGACGGCCGATGCGATGGTGGATCGCCACCCGAACGCCGTCGACGTCGTTCTGCAGGCGCGCGACGATGTCGTGCATCACGCGCTCGGCCATCGGAACGTACGCCTCGTACTCCAGATGCTCGATCTCCTGACCGCGGCTGTGCCCTCGCACGTTGCCCGTGAACGTCGCGATGCCTCCGGCGTCGCGATGACGGACGACGGCGACCACGTCCTCGAGGGACAGCGGCGCGTCGGTGACCTTCACGACCGCACCGCCGTGACCACCACTGACCGGAGGAATCAGCGCGATCTCCTCCCCAGGGCGCAGCGTCTGGCTCTCGTCGTCGACGAAGGCCTGTCCGACCGCGATGCGGCTGTGGGCGACGTGGTCCTCGAGGGCAGGGGCGGCCTCGCAGACGGCCCGACGGAGATCGGCGACCGTGGCACCGCGAGGCAACCGAACCACGACGCGGTCGGTGCCGTGGCGCTCTCGGAGACCCGCGAAGAGAAGAATTTCGTGCTCGACCATGCTCAGTGTCTCGGACCCGCCGGGCGGTCGGGGCCATGCCCCTCGCGGAAAGCCGATCCCTCTCGCGAAGGCAAATTGTCGTGGATCACTGCGGGCGCCCCGCCACCGACCCGGGAATTTCGAGGGCCCGCGCGCGAGATCATATCCTAGTCCCGCGTTTGGCTCGTTACGCCACGATCCTCGAAGCCGCCACGCAGGGCTCGCTGCGGCCTTCCGAAGCTCGATTCTCCTCGGTCCCGCCTATGCTTCACACTTGTTCCGAGGGCGTCCCGACGGTCGCCCCGCGGTCCGCCATGCCAGCCTCTCGATCGCCCAAGGGCCAGCGCAAGGCCCAGGCCCACCTCGCGCTGAAGGCCCCGGCCAAGTCGGCGTCGCAGGACGTGGATGGCCTGGTCGATCTCACCTTGCCCCAAGAACGCGCTGCGGATCCGTCGCCGGGCCTGCGTTGGCTCGATCTCGACACGGCCGCCCGAGAGGCTCTGCGCGCCCGGCTGCAAGACCGCATGGCGGCCTACCTTCGTCGCGGACGGCCTCGCATCATCGTGACCGACAACGTGCACACCATGGTGTCGATCAAGCGCGGTGACGGTGTCGTGACGTTCCGCCTGCATCACATGTTCCTCGACGCGCCCTCCGTCATCCTGCGTGCGCTGGCCCGATACGCCGAAGGACAGGACCGCGCCTCGGCACGGCTTCTGCGACAGTACATCGACGCCAACGACCGTCGGGTGCGACGGAGCCCCGAACGTCCCATCCCGCTCGACGTGCAGGGGAAGTACTACAACCTACAAGAGATCTTCGACGCGCTGAACGCCCGCTACTTCGAGGGAAGGATCCGCGCCCGCATCACCTGGGGGCAGCGCGGTCGTCGACGGCGTTCGCGGGAATCGATCAAGCTCGGCAGCTACACGTTCGAAGACGAGCTCATTCGGATCCACCCGGTACTCGACGCCGCGGACGTTCCTCGCTTTTTCGTGGAGTGGATCGTCTATCACGAGATGCTCCACGAGATTCACGACATGCCGGTGGTGGACGGCCGCCGCATCTACCACACCCCGGAGTTTCGTCGCGCCGAGGCCCAGTTCGATCGCTACGCGGAGGCGGTGTTGTGGGAGCGAACCTTCATGCACAAGCTCCTCGAGCGCTGAGTCCCACCCAAGCCGCGCTCGACTCCGCGCTTCGCGGCGGGTCCGGCGGGATCGCGGCCACGCCGCGTGGCGAGCGCAACGTGGGCCCCGCCCCCGGCACGTCGAAGCGTCCGCGAACATCGGCGTTCCGTTCCCCGGCGGCGGGTGGCGGCGGGTGGCGCCGCAGGTTGACGTTGCGGCGGCCCTGGGGTAACTGCCCTGTCTGCCGTTCTCGTCACGACGACGCGGCGCGGTCCGTAGAGGGTCGGGTCAGGGCAGTACGGTGAAGAAGATCAAGATCATCGGTACGGGTCGCTTCCTTCCCGAGAAGGTCGTCACCAACGACGATCTCGCGACGCGCGTCGATACCTCCGACAGTTGGATCCGCGAGCGCACGGGAATCGCCGAGCGGCGTGTCGTGGATCCCGAGACACCCACCTCGCACCTGGCCGCGGAGGCGATCGCGGCCGCATGTCGCGATGCCGGGATGGAGCCGAGCGAGCTCGACGGGATCATCGTGGGGACGTGCTCGCCCGATGCGATCTTTCCGTCCACGGCGTGTTGGGTCCAAGACCGACTGGGCATCCGGGGCATGCCGGCGTTCGACGTGATGGCCGGTTGCTCGAGCTTTCTGTATGGCCTGGAGGTCGCGGCCAACTGGGTGCAGGGCGACCCAACCAAGCGCGTTGCGGTGTGCGGCGCCGAGGTCTTCAGCAAGATCTTGAACTGGCAGGATCGGCGGACCTGTGTGCTGTTCGGTGACGGTGCGGGTGCAGCCATCGTCGCGGGCTCCGACGGAACGTCGGGGATCCTGGCTTCGAATTGGGGCAGCGACGGCACGCTGGCCGACATCCTCAAGCTGCCCGCCGGCGGTACGCGCATGCCCGCCACCCATGCAACGGTGGACGAGCACGCCCACACCGTCCACATGGAAGGCAGCAAGGTGTTCAAGCACGCGGTGACCGCCATGAGCGCCGGCCTGCTGCAGGCGCTGGAGGACGCCGGGCTCGGCAACGAGGACGTGGACGTCCTCATTCCTCACCAGGCCAACATCCGCATCATGGAGGCGACGCGCGAGCGCGCGAAGATCAGCCCGTCGAAGGTGTTCTCGGTCCTGGAGCGCTACGGCAACATCTCCGCCGCCTCGATCCCGGTGGCGATCTGCGAGGCGCGAGAGGCCGGGGTGCTCGAGGACGGACACATCCTGGCCATGACGGCCTTCGGAACCGGCCTCACCTGGGCCGCCAGCGTGATGCGCTTTTGAGGTCGTCGACCACGCGGCGCTTCGCCGGCCGGTTTCCGACGAATATTGGGGGGGACGGCTCCCCTTTTGACACCATGACGCCATGGGCCTGCAGGGCACCCGGCCGATCCGAAGCCGGCTGATCTGGGGCGACGAGCACTACGCGGTGGTGGTGGATACGCTGCGCCGCGCGGCGACCAGCGTGTGGATCGCGACCGCGAACCTCAAGGACGTCCACGTCGACGCCGGCCGTGGTCGACGCTGGGTCTCGATCCTGACCGAGCTCGATCGTGCCGCGCAGCGAGGCGTCGAGCTCCGCATCCTGCATGCGTCGCTACCCTCGCGATCGTTCCGGGACGCATTCGACGCGCTCCCGCGGCTGGTCCGAGGTGGGCTCGAGCTTCGGCAGTGCCCTCGCGTTCACATGAAGGTGGTCGTCGTCGATGGTCGCTTCGCATACCTCGGCAGCGCGAACTTCACCGGAGCAGGAATGGGCGCCAAGCATGCCGATCGACGCAATTTCGAGCTCGGATGGGCGACCGAGGACGAGCTCGTGATCGACGAGATTCAGGCGCAGTTCGACTACATCTGGCGAGGATCTGCGTGCGCGGAATGTCGGCTGCGTGAGATCTGCGAGGCGCCTCTCGATCTCGCCCCTTCGCCCCCTCGACGTTCCGACCTCCGTACGAGCGCGTAGCGTGGGGTTCGTCGGGACTTCGGGAGACCGCGGCGGATCTCACCCTGGTAGACTCGTCGATGCCTATGGGGATGGGGAGACTGCGGATCGCATCCATCGTATTGGGTTTCGTCGCAGCGGCGGGTTGCAACGACGCCCAGAGCAGCGACGATTCGGACGACGGCGAAGAAACCGACGCGTCCACCGCCGAAGACGGGTCGACGGACCACGGAGACACGGACGCGCCCACGTCCGGCGACTCGGGCACGAGCAGCGACGACGGCCCGATCGAGGTGGACTTCGAAACCGACGTGCAGCCGATCTTCAACGCGAACTGCACCTGCCACCTCCAGGGGATGAGCGGGACCATGCAGGCTCCCTTCATGACCCTCAACCCGGGGACCTCGTATGGCCAGCTCGTCGACGTAGCGTCCGAACAGGTCCCGACCATGGACCGCATCGAGCCCGGAGATCCGGACCACAGCTACCTGTGGCACAAGGTCAACGACACGCACCTGACCGTGTCGGGCTCGGGCACGTCGATGCCCCCCGGCGTCGGTGGGGTATCGCTGGATGCGGACACCCTCGCCGTGCTCGAGGCGTGGATCCTCGGCGGCGCCGAACCGTGAGCCGTGGCGGGATCGCCCCGCGCCGCGTCGGCGCGGGCCCGGTGCCGCATCGGGCAGAGGCGCCGTTTGCGGGGCGCGCCGACCTTTGCTAGACACCGGGGCACCCGCGCAGGGGCGTGTCTCGATGGCCAGACGGTATCTCATCCGGGCCTCTACCGGCTTTTCCGCCGCGCACGTGCTCCACGGCTACGCCGGAGGGTGCGAACGCGTGCACGGACACAACTTCGTGGTGGAGGCGGAGGTCGAGGCGCACGACCTCGACGAGGTCGGGATGGGCTTCGATTTCTTGGAACTGCGTCGGGCGCTGGCCGCGATCTGCGAGGGGCTCGACCACCGCCTCCTCAACGAGCTCGAGCCCTTCGAGCGGACCAACCCGACCGCGGAGAACATCGCGGCCTTCGTGCATCAGCGTCTTTTGCGCATGCTGCCCTCGCTCCCGCGTGGGGAGCGCGTGCGGCTGCGCGCCGTGACGGTGCGCGAGACACCCGACAGCGCCGTCGTCTACACCGAAGACTAGCGGGGGGCCTCGAGACCCGCCGGGCGGTGACACCGTCTCCGAGGACGTACAGGACGAGGCTCGACGCAGGCGGCTCGGCAGCGGCCGTCGGCCGTGTCGGCCTTGACAGCGCGGGACGTTCGGGCAACCCTCCGCGCCGACTTCGGAGCGTCCCTCATGGCCCAGGTTTGCATGGTGACCGGAAAGCGCCCCCAGGTGGGCATGAACGTCTCGCACTCGCACATCCGCACCAAGCGACGGCTGCTCCCGAACCTCCACACCAAGCGCTACTGGGTGGAGAGCGAGAAGCGCTGGGTTCGCCTGCGCCTGAGTGCCCACGGCATGCGGATCGTCGACAAGATCGGCATCGAGGCCGTGCTCGCCCGAGTCCGCGCCAACGGCCACAAGGTCTGAGCCTTCCGCGAGTGCCGAAGCCGAGCCCGCGGGTTCGGCCCGGCTCGCCGTGCGTACCGTCGAAACGCTCGCCGTCAGGGCTGCTCGCTGGCCCCGGCGGCCTTCATGAAGTACGCGTACAGCTTGGACCGGTCCGCACCGGCCTCCAGCAGCTTGCGGGCGCGGGCCTTCTCCTCGTCCACGATCTTCTGGATCTCCTCCAGGGGCTGTGCGCCCGTGACCTGTCGACCGTTCACGAAGAACGTCGGCGTGGACGAGACGCCCAGCGTGCGGCCCTGGTCCATGTCGTCTTCGACCTGCTTGCGCAGCTCGTCGCTGTCCATGTCCGCCTTGAACTTGGCGAGGTCGAGGCCCAGCGACTTGGCGTGCTCCTCCAGATCGGACGCGGTCATTCGACGCGGGTTCGCGAACAAGAGGTCGTGCATCTCCCAGTACTTGCCCTGCGCCCCGGCGGCCAACGCTGCGCGAGCACCCGGTTCGGCGTCCGGGTGCATGGGCAGGGGGAACTGCTTGAAGACGAGCCGAACGTCGGGGTCGTCGGCGAGGAGCTGATCCAGCGATCCGGCGAGTCGACCGCAAAAGGGGCACTGAAAGTCGCTGAACTCCACGATGGTCACCAGCGGTTGTGCGGCGCCCTTTTGCGGGTGCTCGCGGCCGTACAGCACCTGCTTGCGCTCCCCGCCCTCGACCAGCTTGGTGAAGGTGTCGTCGATCCCTTCCAGCGAGACCGCCTCGACGGTTGCGCCCGCGTCCGGGACGTCCGCTTTCTGCTCCGTACGCGGCTTGGGGCGTCGCTCTCCCAGGCAGCCGGTGCCCCCTTGCGCGAGGACGAGGGTGAGCGTGGAGACGAGGGTCCAGTGGATTTTCGCGCGCTTCATCGTGAAACCTCGACGGCAGGCGCGGGCATAACACCTTTCGGCGCCGCACGGCAGGCGCGGTACGATGCCGGGCTCGAAGACGCGGTTCAGGGCCCCTCGACCCGAGTCACGCGCGCCAGCCGTCGCTCCACGCGCTCGTCGGCGCCCGCGACCACCCAGGCCCAGCCCGGCTCACCTTGGCGCGGATCGAACCAGCGTGCCTGCCACGCCTGCAGCGCATCGGGCTCGATCGCCAGCATGGCCTCGGCGTCCCGCGCCAGGGCGGCCGCGATGTCGGCTTCGTCGTCGGCGAGGTCGATGGCTTCGCTCCACAGGGCCGTGCCCGACCCGCCCCCCCCCGCGGCCCGGGCGGCTCCGGCACCCCGCCCCCCCCCCCCCCCCCCGGGGCGGCGCGGGCG
>CAZYSW010000218.1:0-2599 GCA_964650105.1 uncultured Nannocystaceae bacterium | reverse complement strand
TCCAGTCCTCGCCCGACAGCGAGGCCTGAACGACGCGTGCACCCAGCCACAGCGAAGCCGCCTGCTGCAGGCGCTGGCGCTGGGGGCGGGTCCTCGACAGCTCGGCGATCTTCTCCACCAGACCCGCGGCCGAGCGTTCGGGCTCGCTGCGAGACAGGCCGGCGACGACCACGAGGACGGCGCGATCGCCCATCGACACCAGGCGTGCATCGATCTCCTCCTGGGCGAGTCGCTGCACCAGGCGGGCCATCGCTCGCTCGACGTGATCGCCGGTCGGGATCACGCGCCCCAGCACGAGCGCCGGTCGTCCGAGGCCCGGGGCGCCGACCGTGCGAAGCGGGGCTGCGGGCTCGGCCAGAAGCCGCGCCTTCGATCGCGGCGAGGGCGGAGCGCCGCGTGTGCGCTCGACCGCGGACTCATGCACGGGTCGCTTGCCGACCCCCGTCCAGATCTCCGAAAGGCGTCGCAGCTCGGCCTTGGCCTGCGTCGCCGGCCGTCCGGCGTGCACTACCAGCACGACCCCACGCGGGTCGAGGACGTCGGTCCAGCCGCGGACGAGATCCTCGGCGTCGAGCCGCTCCAACGCTACGGCCTCGACGAGCCCGGATCCCTTCGGAAGCCCCAGCAGCTCGCGGGTCAGCGTCGCCGTCGCCACCACCTCCGCGGAGGGCGACGGGAGCGTTTCGGCCAACAGCGCCCGGGTGGAGAGGAGCGCGGCTCGTCGATCGGTCGAGCCGAGCACCGCACCGAGCGTTCGCAACGCGATGGAGAGGCTCTCGGTTCGGCCGTGGATCGCGACCTCGAACCGACCGGCTCCGTGATCGAGATCGACCGTGAAGTCGTAACGTTCGAGCCGTCGCTGGAGCTCCGATCGCAGATGCTCGGCGAGCACCGCCGCCAGCGCGGCGGGCACGGGATCGCGACGGGCGGTGGTGGGTACGAGCAACCGCACGTGCAGCGCGGGGGTGCCCGGCTCGTGCAGCCAGTACGTCAGCAGCCCGTCCTCCAGCACGGCGCGCGTCGGCGCGGGCCACGGTGGAGCCAGGCGCCCGAGCGCATCGGTCCGCTCGGGCGCCGATTCGTCGTCCCACACCTCCGTCGCCTTGGGGGCCGTGGTGCGCTTGCACGCCGTCGCCCCCGGCACGAGGCACACGACGAGGACGGCCCGGCGCGTGAGTCGAGCCAGGGGGCTCACGGTGCAGCCTCCTCCGCCGGCTTCGCCACGGAGGGCGCCGGCGCCTCGGAGGGCGCCGGCGCCTCGGAGGGCGCGACCAGGCGCACCGCCGCGCCCAAAGGCAGCGTCCAGGTCTCGGCGTCGCTCCTCAGCGCGGCGAGGCCGGTCACGGTGTCGAGGCTGCGCACGGCGGTCGCCTCGGTCGCCTCCTCGTCGGTCCGCGGCGGTGCCCAGGCCAGCGTTCGTGCGAGCTCGAGGGGCGTCCGCAGCGAAAGCTCCAGATCCTGAAGCACGAGCCGACGCTGACGCGCGAGCAGGCTGGCCTCGCTGCCGGCGTCGATCCTCGCGAGCCGCTGACGCAAGAACTCGATCGGATCGTCGGTGCCCGTCACCCGGACGACGAGCGTCGCGCGTCTGGGATCCGGATCGATCGAGCACCGGACGCGTGCACGGGCGGGCTCGTCGGGGATCCGGCGCTGCCGCTGCAACGTGCCGCACAGCACCCGCGCGCGCGCGATGGAAGCGGGGCCCGGCGCGAGCGCCCAGGCCAACCGCGTCCCGTCCTGCCCGCGTGCGGCGTACGACCGCGGGGTGTCCCCCAAAGGGGGTGGAGGGTCGCGCGGGGTCGGCCGACGCCCGACGGGCGGGAGGTCGGCGAACAGCGGCTGCACGCGTGCCAAGGTGACCGCGGGGGGCAAAGGCGCCACGACGACCAGCGTCGCGCGATCGTAGGTCATGCGATCAGCGATCTGCGCCGCCACGGCGCGCTCGGACATCTCGAGCAGGGCGGGCGACACCGTTCGGCCGTCGTGTCCCAACCCGGGCTCTCCATGCACCGCGGCGCGCACGTCCAACGGAAGCGACCACCTCCTCGGCGGATCGCGGCGGGCCCACGCCAGGCTTTCCCGCCACAGCGCTTCGTTCACGGTGGGTGCGCGCAAGCGCTGCGCCTCGGCCCACAGCGTCTCGCCGAGCAGCGAGATCGGGACGAGGCTCTCGAAACGGATCTGCCCGGGGCCTACCGCCAGATTCGTCGTGCCACCCGCACCGTGGATCATCGACGCGATTCCGTTGGGCGCGATGTCTCGGTTCCCCTGCAGCAGGTGATACGCGAGGGCGTGTACCAACCCGGGGAACCCCGGCGGATCGTCCTCGGTGCCCGCCTCGACGGCCAGCACGACCGCGGCGACGGGGAGGGTGTCGTCCTGCGCCGCGATGACCCGAACCCCCGCGGGGAGCACCGCGTCGATCAGCGTGGCGCCCTCGATGGTCGCCTCGACGGGACGCGACGACGAATCGTCGTCCGGCGCGGTCGAGGGGGAGACCTCTTGCGCTTCGATCGCTCGAAGCTCGCCGCGGGTCGGCGTGTCGGGAGAGGGGGACGGCGGGGCCGTGGGCCCGACTGCCGCGAGCACGGGCCACGAC
>CAZYSW010000217.1:6487-9312 GCA_964650105.1 uncultured Nannocystaceae bacterium | reverse complement strand
CAACCTAGCAACCCGGGGGGGAAGTCTCGTGACGGTGACGTATTGCCTCGCGCGAGAGGCTCGTCGCCTTGCCGTCGGCCGACCGGTGCTGCTCGTGTGGCGACCGAGAGCCGCCCGCCCGGGGACGGCACCGGGCAAGGCACGCCGACGCGTCACGAAGCGGGCGGGCGGCCGATCACGATCCCGGTGAGCCGACCCGGTCTCGCAAGACGTCCGCGAGGCACGACGACGACGCCGACGGCGTCCTCACCCCACGCGACGGCACCGAGCCCCGGCGCGCAACCAGCCGCGAGGTCTTGCGGCTTGGGCGACGGCTCAGGCGATGGCCCAACAACTCACCTCGATCGAGAAGTTCGAGTCGAGCCATCCCGACCAAGTGGGCTCGGTGGGGATCAGCGTGACGGTGAACTCGGTCGGGGGGATGTGGCCGACCGTGACGGAGGCGGTGTATCGCTGCTGGCCGTTGTCGAAGCTGGTCGTTTCGCACTGTTCCTCGGGACCGTCGCAGCTCCCTCGCTGAAGAGACAGCGCCGCGGGAAACCCCGAGACCACGTCGATGCTGCAGCCGCTGTTGGTGCCGATCTGCCCCGGAGACGTGAACGAGAACGTCGCCGCCGGGTAGGGGTCCGCCTGCGCGCCGACCAGCTCGGCGCTCGGCCCACACGACGTCGTCATCGCGTGATCGTAGTTGTTGATGCTCCTCGTCAGGGGCGGGCCGGAGGACAACGGCTCGGCCGGACAGGCGAGGCCGATCTCGGTGATGTCGACCTCGAAGTCCCCCGTTCCTCCGTCGCTGTCGACGATGAGCGTCGCGCTCTGCCCCGCGGCCAGGCGCCGGATGACCTCGGATCCCGCCTCCGAAGGGGCGGTGCGGTTGCACTGCAAGCGCGGAGAGCCGCAGACGGGGCCGTCCTCCAGGTAGGCGATGGGAACGAAGTCCTTCGAGGTCACGCGGAAGCTGTAGAGCCCCTCCTGGGGGGCCGTGTAGCGGAACGCTCGCTCCGGATTGCCGGCACCGCCGCAGCTCCCCTCGTGGTTGTTGCTTCCGGCGATGTTGGAGAAGGTGGCGGGCAATGCCTGTTCGGTGAGATCGGCGCTGGGACATTCGACGGGGTTGATGTTGAGCACCGCGGTTCCACTTTCGCCCGCGTTGCCGTCGAGGACGACGACCACCCGCTGATCCTCGTGGAACTTGGCCACGATCCGGGACGAGACGCTGCCCTCCGCGTCGTTGTTGCATGCCAACTCCGGGCCGTCACAGGTGTCGTCCAGCACGTAGAGCACCGTGTCGTAGTTCGACCCCTGCGTGTCCAGAACGAAAAAGTCCGTGAACGGCACCATCCACTGATAGGCGACATCCTTGGTGTTCACGCCCCCGCAGCTCCCCTCGAAGTCGCTGCCCGTGACGTCGGTGTTCGCCTGCGCCAAACCGTTGCCCACCGAGGGGCGCAGGATTCCTTCGACGCATTCGAGGATCTCCGGCCCGCCCGAGGTGCTTCCGGTGGAATCGTCGAGCGACGTGGACGTCATCGACGACGTCGTGTCGTCGGTCGTGGGCATCGTATCGGACGTCGGATCGTCCGAGGTGGGACCGGAGGTCGACGGGTCCGTCGTCGGTGTCGTCGGCGACGTCTCGGTCGCCCCCGTCGAGTCGGTGGCGGCATCGGTGTCGCCGTCGTGGCCCACGCCTGGATCGAAGCAGGCCGTCATCCCCAAACAACCGATCAACCCAATGCAAGTCGTCCGCACGGCCCGGAGTGTACTCTGGTACCCTGGGGACTGACCATGCCCCCCGTTTCGGACCATTTCGAGCGCATTTTGCTGCCGGTCGATTTCGCGCCCGCCTCCGACGAGGCCATTGCCGCGGGCAAGGCCGTCGCGCTGGGCCACCACCACGTGGAGTTCGGGCCGGCAACGCTTCACGCGGTGCGGCTCGCGGCCGCGCTGGCGAGCGCCGGCAAGGCCAAGATCTTCATGGTCCACGCCACGCCGCCCATGCACTACCACGCCATGTACACGGGACCCGTCTCCGTCCCGCACAAGGTCCTCGACGAGATCCACCAAAAGGCGCGCGAGACGTCGATGGCCGTCCTCGAGCATCTGCGCGACACCTATTGCGAGGGGCTCGACGTCGAGTTCGGGGTGCACCCAGGCGTCGCGATCAGCGTGGTCCTCGAGGAGGCCGAACGCGTCTCGGCGGACCTCATCGTCATGGCCGCCAGCGGACGGAGCCGGGTGGCGCGATTCTTCGTGGGCAGCACCGCGGATCGCGTGATCCGACAGGCGCCCTGCCCGGTGCTCGTGGTTCCGGCGGACCAGCGCGGGTAGCCCGCAAGAGGCAACCGCGTACGGCCGTCGCCACCGGCGATCACGATCCGGGCAGAAACGACACCTCGGCGGCGTCGATCAACTTGCCCTCGCCCATCAGGATCTCTCGATCCCACCGCTCGAGCCACAAGACGTCGCGGGCCGAGGCGCCGTAGACATAGGTCGCCACGCGGGGAAGCTCGGGCCGACCGTGTCGCCCCGTTCCCGCCGCGCTGGCCTGGCCGCGCCGAAGCAGGCTGTAGTCCGCGTTGCCTCGCCGAACGTGGCGCGGCGGCTCGCCCGAAAGACCGTGGCCGTGCACGGGCTCGACGAGCATCCACTGTTCGCCGCGAGCACTGCCCACCAGCCACCGACGACGACCCGCGTCGGTCATGTCCACCACGACGGTGGTGGTACCGCCCTCGCGCAGGTGAAGGAGCCCCTCGACGAGAAAGTCGCCACCGAGCTCGGCGTCCATGGTCTCCACCGACACCACGTCGCCGGTCCTCAGCGAGTCG
>CAZYSW010000217.1:0-6477 GCA_964650105.1 uncultured Nannocystaceae bacterium | reverse complement strand
AGCGCGAGATCCTCGGCTGGACGTGCGGTCGCGGGCCCCAGGGCACCTCGGTGGCGCTGCTCTCGAAGGCGATGGGCCACGAGGTCCCGAATTCGCCGGCTTCGCGCGTCGTCGGGTGGCGCGCCCGTGGCGGCGGCCAGCGCCAGGGGGGCCGGGTGTCCGTCCTCGAGGGCCCTTCGCCCCTCCCCCCAGTCCCGCAGGCGGCGGGCCGCCAGGACGCCGACCCAAAAGGCGCCGGCGATCGTCATGGCGGCGAGCAGCGATGCGACCGTGAGCATGCGCGAGTTCCCTCCTTGTGAATTACCACGCACGCCCGGCCTGTGCCCGCGAGCTTCGCGACCACACCCCGACCGCTCGTGACGCTCGGGAGCAAGCCCGAACGAACCGTCCCGACGACGCGGCACGAGGATCGTTCGCGCGGCTGCGCGCTCGGCCGTTCGCACCCCTTCGACCCGTGCCGCACCCCGACCCCTGCGGTGGCGGTCGCGCAAGCGAGGGTGATCACGGACTCGGGGTACCGAGGGCCGGCGGCGCCCGGCACCTCCGCGAGATCGGGTGCCTTCGACCCGTCGACCTCGCCGGCCATCGATGCGCGCCCCGTGGGGGCGATCGAGACCGGCAAGCGCGAAGAGGACGGTCTATGCCGGTGAAACCGGCCCGCTATTGACGCTCTAGGCACACGCGGATACAACGCCTTCGCGCTGCGGACGGCGGCGATTCTCGATCTTCCTCGGGTGGGCGATCGTCCGCCAGCGAGGCGGGAACCGGCCGGCGCGGCGGTGAGGCCATGGAGACGACTCCCTGGGATCCCGAAGGCGCGACGGCGGTTCTCGACCGGGAGGGCCGGTTGTCCGATGCCGCTTCGCTCGGAACGCTCGACCTCAAGGCGTACTACAAGCTGCTGGTCGCGGCGCGTTGCCTCGATGTCCGGCTCAGCCGCATGAACCTCCCGATGTGGGCGTCGTCGGCCGGGGAGGAGGCACCCCTGGTCGCGACCGGCATGCTCGCATCGGCGGACGACTGGATCTTCCCGGGGATCCGCGACGTCGCCATCGCGCTCAGCCGCGGGGTCCCCTACGAGGAGCTCGCCGCACAGCTCGTGGGTCGCCCCGGCTCGGGTGCCCATCTCCCCGGTCGCGTCGCGGATCCCGAGCGAGGCATCGCCTCGACCACCGACGCGCTCGGCCTGCAACTGGGGCTCGCGACCGGGAACGCTCACGCCCAGAAGATCCGCGGCGGTGGCGGGATCACCCTCGCTTCGTTCGGAGAGGGCCTGACCACCACGGGGGCCTTCCACGAAGCGTTGATGCTGTCGGTCGCCTGCGACCTCCCCATCGTCTTCGTTTGCCGCAGCCAGACGTGGCCCAACGGCGCCCCGGCCGAAGCGGGGCTGGTCGGCGACAGCGTGGCGGACCGCGCCCGCACCTGTGGCGTGTGGACGCGGCGCGTCGACGGAGCCGACCCCATCGCCGTCCATGCGGCGATCGGTGCTGCGGTCACCCGTGCTCGCGAAGGGCGAGGCCCGGGTCTGGTGGAGGTGGTGGTCACGCAACTGTCCCGCGATCCACCCGCCCACCGCGATCCCGTCGAACGCCTCCGCCGACACCTCGACGGCGCCGGGATCTGGACCCAGACCTTTCAGGACGTCATCGAGGCCGAGGTCCGGGGCAAGCTGGACCGCGCACTGTCGGCAGCCGCCGTCAACGGAGCCGCGGAGGGATCGCCATGAGAGTGCTCGACCACCTCGCCCAGGTCCTCGCGGAGCTCTTGCGCGCCGACGACCGACGCGTCCTTTTGGGCGAGGACGTGGCGGACGGCACCATGCTCGGCTTGTCTCGTCCGGCGGCGGAAGACCCCGAGCTGGCGCGACGCCTGGTGTCGACCCCGTTGTGCCCGACCATCGCCCCCGCCCATGCGGCGGGCATGGCCGCTCACGGGCTGCGTCCGATCGTGCTGCTGTCGTCGTCCATGCCCCTGCTCGAGGGGCTCGCCGCGCTGCGCGAGGCGTCGCTCCTGTCGTGGCGAGAACAGGGCAAGCGCAACGCCCCGGTACTCTTCGTGGCCCCCGTCGGCCCGGGGTTCGGGCTGGGCGGCGAGGCCGGCGAAGCTCCCGAAGCGGTCCTGGCACGGGTCCCTGGGCTGCGGGTCCTCTTGGCCGCGCAACCCGACGAGGCCGGTGCGCTGCTGCGCGCCGCCGCCGAGATGTGGGCGGGCGAGGAGCCCACCGTCCTGCTCTATCCCCGAACCGTTCTCTTGGGGGACACGGCCTCGCCCGCGACCGCGCTCGCCCGCCGCTTCGCGACCCCCCACCGCATCCGAGACGGTCGTCGTGCGACCGTGTTCGCCTGGGGCGAATCGGTCGAGGTGGCGCGCATG
Organism: uncultured Nannocystaceae bacterium; assembly: GCA_964650105.1. Lineage (GTDB taxonomy): Bacteria > Myxococcota_A > Polyangia > Nannocystales > Nannocystaceae > CAZYSW01. Next base: position 4,101 of record CAZYSW010000217.1, on the reverse strand, counting down.
GCCGTCGAGCAAACCGAGCTCGACGTCGCGATCGTGAACGTCGAGTGCTTGTCTCCCCTCGATCGACCGCGCCTGGTGGCCGAGGCCCAGGCGACCGGCAAGATCGTCATCGCGCATGCGGGCCCGCCCGGCGCCGGGCTGGGGGCCGAGCTCGCCGCCCTGTTCGCAGACGAGGCGATCCTCTACCTGGATGCCCCGATCACCCGGGTCACCGGCGCTGCAGCTCCGCTGCACGCTCACGACGAGGCGCTCGCCGTCCCTTCCGTGGCCCAGATGTGCGACGCCGTCGTGCGGGTGGCCAACTACTGAGCCCCAGGAGAGTCGAAAACGATGCTCGAGTTCAAGCTCCCAGCGATCGGTGAAGGTGTGGTCGAGGGCGAGATCGTGCGCTGGCTGAAGAAGCCGGGCGAGCCCGTGGCCGCCAACGAAGCCCTCGTCGAGGTGATGACCGACAAGGCGACGGTCGAGATCCCGTCGCCCAAAGACGCGGTGCTGCAGGAGATCAAGGCCGACGAGGGGGAGATCGCGGCGGTCGGCGAGGTGATCGCCCTCCTCGGCGAGCCCGGGGCCTCGAGCGCGCGACGACCCGACGGGCAGACTGCGTCGGCGTCGACGACCTCCCCTGCGCAGGCCTCCGCGGCGCAAGCCCCTGCCGCCGCGGCACCGGTCCCCGCGGCATCCGCCGCGACGGTCCCGTCGACCAGCCACGGCAACGGGCGGGTCATGGCGACCCCGGCCGCCCGGGCCCTTGCGCGCGAGCACGGGATCGACCTGACCACGGTCCGTGGGGAGGCGGGACGGATCACCCGGGAGCACGTGCTCGCGGCCCAGGCCCACGACGAGCGCCCCACCGCGGTGGCCACCGGACCGACCGTCGCGCCCAAGCCTCCGCCGAGCACCATGCCGACCCAGACCGGCCTGCGGCCGCCGACGCCTGCGGCCCAGCCCGACGGCGCGCACCCGGCCGACGAGATCGTGCCGTTCCGGGGCATGCGTCGGCGCATCGCCGAAGGCATGACCAAGTCCTTCTTCACCGCCGTCCACTACACCTACGTCGAGCAGGTGGAGGTGACCAAGCTCGTCGAGGTCCGCAAGCAGGCCAAGGCCGCCGCGGCCGCGGAGGGCGTCAACCTGACCTACCTGCCCTTCATCGTGAAGGCGGTCATTCGGGGCCTCAAGAAATTCCCCATCGTCAACTCCGAGCTCGACGAGCAGGGGGGCCGGATCATCGTCAAGAAGCGGTACGACATCGGCATCGCGACGGCGACCGAGCAAGGGCTCATGGTCCCGGTCGTCCACGGTGCGGATCGCTTGAGCATCCTGCAGATCGCCGCGGAGATCGACCGGGTGAGCCAGGCCGCCCGTGCCGGCAAGGCGTCCCTGCACGAGCTGACGGGATCGACCTTCACCATCACGTCGCTCGGGACCATCGGCGGCGTACTGGCCACTCCCATCCTCAACTATCCCGAGGTGGGCGTCTTGGGGGTGCACGCCATCCGCAAGGTCCCGCTCGTCGACGACGACGACCAGATCCGGATCGGACACGTGATGAACCTGTCGGTGTCGTTGGACCACCGGGTGGTCGACGGGTTCGAGGGAGCCAGCTTCCTGCAGGAGGTCAAGCGCTATCTCGAAGATCCGACCCTCCTCCTCCTGGCGGGGATCTGATCGTCGAGACCGCCCGCGCACTCCATCTCCCGTCGCATTCCCTGGGGAACTCTCATGGCCATCATCAAGAAGACCGCTCTCGTCATCGGCGCCGGCACCGGCGGTTATCCCTGCACCATCCGCCTGGGTCAGCTCGGGATCGACGTCCTGCTCGTGGACAAGGCCCCCACCTTGGGCGGCGTCTGCCTCAACGTCGGCTGCATCCCCTCCAAGGCCCTGATCAGCGCCAGCAAGCTGGCCCACAAGGCGGCCCACGCCAAGACGATGGGCCTGTCGTTCGAGGCCGCGTCGGTCGACATGAAGCAGATGCAGGCCTGGAAGGGCGGCATCGTCAAGAAGCTCACCAGCGGCGTCGCCATGTTGGTGAAGGGCAATCGTGGCGAGGCCCGACAGGCCACGGCCGAATTCCTCGCCCCCAAGCGGGTCAAGCTCACCTACCCCGACGGTCGCCCCGACGACATCGTGGAGGCGGAGAACATCGTGATTGCCACGGGGTCGTTGCCCGTCGAGATCCCCGGCTTCAAGGTCGACCAAAAGCGCATCGTGGACAGCACCGGTGCCCTCGACCTCGACTGGATCCCCAAGGACATGATCGTCATCGGGGGCGGGTACATCGGCCTGGAGTTGGGCCAGACCTTTCAGCGTCTCGGCACCAAGCTGACCGTGATCGAGGGGCTCGACCGGCTGCTCCCGTCCATGGAGAAGGACCTCGGCGATCTGGTCGCCAAACAGATCAAGGCCGACGGCGGCGAGATTCTGACCGGCGCCCGCGCCAAGGAGTGGCGCGAGCACGACGGAAAGGCCCTGGTTCGCGTGGAGATCGGCAGCGAAACGAGAGAGATCCCCGCGGACGTGGTCCTGGTCGCCGTGGGTCGCCGGCCGATCACGCAGGGGCTCGCGCTCGAGCGCGCGGGCGTCAAGGTCGACGACAAGGGATTCATCGTCGTCGACGAGCGGCTGCAGACGAACGTGCCGGGGATCTTCGCCTGCGGCGACGTCGTCGGTCAGCCGATGCTGGCCCACAAGGCTTCGCACCAAGGCGAGGTGATCGCGGAGGTGATCGCCGGCAAGAAGACGATCGACGATGCACGGGTGGTCCCCGCGGTGGTGTTCACCGAGCCGGAGATCGCCTCGGCCGGTCTCACCGAGGAGGAGGCGAAGGCCAAGGGGCACGAGGTGCAGGTCGGCAAGTTCCCGTTTTCCGCGCTGGGGCGCGCCATGGCCATCGACGAGACCAGGGGCTTCGTGAAGGTGGTGATCGATGCGGCCGACGAGCGGGTGCTGGGCATTCACATCGTGGGCCCCGAAGCCAGCGACCTCATCTCGGAGGCGGCCCTCGCCATCGAGATGGGGGCGTACGCGCCCGACATCGCGCTGACCGTGCATCCGCATCCGACCTTGGGGGAGGCGGTCATGGAAGCCGCGAAGCACGCGCTCGGGGAAGCCATCCACATCGCGAATCGGCGGCGCTGAGCGCCGCGACGGTCCCGGTGCCCGCGTGAGCGGCGATTGGCGGGCCTGTCGAGCCATCGGAACAAATCCGGGCCGCGGTGAATTGCTCCCGCAGTGTCGGGTACTACCCTCGGCGCAGCGCCACCGCGCGTTCGGGTCCCGCCCGAACACGGTCTGCCCCGATCCGGGTGGGGGCCGCGCCGGCTCCTTGGGCGCGGGCGGCCAAAGGCCCGCCCTCCGAGACGGCCCCTCGTCGACCGGGGTCGGCGATCCGCGGGCAGCGACTGTCCCCTCGCATCATGACGCTCCTCGGCAACATCATCTGGCTGGTCTTCGGCGGGCTGATCTCGGGCCTGGGTTGGATCCTCGGCGGCCTGCTGCTTTGCCTGACGATCATCGGCATTCCCTTCGGTGTGCAGGCGATGAAGCTCGGAGTCGCGACGCTGGCGCCGTTCGGGAAGGACATCGTCGAGCTGCCCAACGCGAACAGCACGGGGAGGATCGTGTTCAACCTGCTGTGGCTTCTGTTCGTCGGCTGGGAGCTGGCGGTGGCCCACTTCGTGTGGGCATGTGTCCTGACCGTGACCATCGTCGGCATTCCGTTCGCGGTGCAACACATCAAGCTGATTCCGCTGGCTCTGTTTCCGTTCGGGCGCGATCTTCGCTGAGCCTGGTGCGGGTCGCCTTCCTCCATGGACGGCGGGCATCGATGGGCTACGCTGAATTTTCGGATGGCTTGCTCCGGTGCACGCAGGGTCTGCGGAACGTGGAGCGTCCGCTACCCGGCGGGCCATCCGGAACACGCGGATCGAGTCTTCGAAGAGCTCACCACGCTGTGTCGAGCGCTGTGCTCGTCGCAGTTCTCCGAGGACGACGGATACACGCTCGTGGAGTCGCGACTGTCGGGCCCCATCGAAGGCACGACCGTCGTCGCGACCCGCGCCGACTTCACGGCTTTGGTCAGCGTTCAACGATTCGAGC
>CAZYSW010000216.1:0-9321 GCA_964650105.1 uncultured Nannocystaceae bacterium | reverse complement strand
GAAGGCCGTGGGCGACGCGGCGATGGACATGATCCAGGAGGTGCGGCGGCAGTTCCGGGAGATCCCCGCGCTGCGGCCCGCGCTGGAGATGGTCAAGAAGGCCGAGGACGAGGAGCGCGACCTGACCGAGGAGGAGGAGAGCAAGGTCATGGAGGCGGCCAAGGAGGCGCAGGTCGCCAAGTGCGTCGCGATCTCCACCCAGGCCTCCATCAAGCGCATGGTCGTTCCGGGGCTGATGGCGCTGGTCGTGCCGGTCGTGATGGGCTTTTGGTCACCTCACGCGCTGGGCGGGCTGCTCGCCGGTACGCTGGTCTCGGGCGTGATGCTGGCGCTGTTCATGTCCAACGCCGGTGGCGCCTGGGACAACGCCAAGAAGCAGGTCGAGGAACAAAAGAAGAGCTTCGACCCCAAGGTGAACACCGGGAAGGGCTCCGATCGGCACAAGGCCGCGGTCATCGGCGACACGGTGGGCGACCCCTTCAAGGACACCGCTGGCCCGAGCCTCAACATCTTGATCAAGGTGATGACGATCGTAGCTGTGGTGATCGCTCCGTTCATCATGCACTGATCCGGGCCCGGCCCGCCACGAGGTGCCCGTGCACGATCCTCGGGATCGCGCACGGGCATTTTCGTGGGTGCCGTGGCCGTCGGCGGGGGCGGCCCGGGCCCGCGGTCGACGCCGGAGTTGCCGAGGCGCGCGAGTCGTCGCCGCCCGTCGGAGGGCCGATCGGACGTGCGACCGGCGACGCGCCACGCATGTTGTCGACATGCCACGTCGCAAGCGCACGCCCGGGACGAAGCCGGCATCGCGACACGCCGAACCCGCCTGGCCCGAGCTGCCGCTCGCGGCATGGAAGGACACCTACGACACCCTGCACCGGATCCTGCAGGTCGTGGGCAAGGTGAGGATGGAGCTGTCGCCCCCCCAGAACCACTGGTGGCACGTGACGCTGTACTTGACCTCGCGTGGCCTGACCACGTCGCCGATCCCGTCGGGCACCGAGACGTTCCAGATCGACCTCGACTTCATCGACCACGAGATCCACGTCGTGCACAGTAACGGCGCCTCCAGGACCCTGGCGCTGCACGCTCATCCCGTGGCCGAGTTCTACCGGGAGCTCATGATCGTCTTTCACGAGCTCGGGGTGAACGTTCGGGTGTGGCCCAAGCCCGTCGAAATGGAGGAGCGCACACCGATGGACCGCGATTTCGAGCACGCGGCCTACGATCCCGAGTACGCCCATCGGTTCTGGCGGGCGCTCTTGCAGAGCGATCGGGTGATGCACCGCTTCCGATCCCGCTTCATCGGCAAGGCGAGCCCGGTGCATCTGTTTTGGGGGGCCTGTGACCTGGCGGTGACCCGCTTTTCGGGGCGGCGGGCGCCCGAGCATCCGGGGGCCCCCAACGTGGCGCACTTCGTGGCCCGCGAGGCCTACTCGCACGAGGTCAGCTCGTGCGGGTTCTGGCCCGGTGGGGGTGGATTCGACGAGCCCGCGTACTACTCGTACTGCTACCCCGAGCCGGAGGGATTCCGGCACTGGCCGGTGGAGCCGAGCGAGGCCTTCTACCACGACCGTTTGCGCGAGTTCATCCTTCCCTACGAGGCGGTGCGCCTGGCCGACAATCCCGACGAGATGCTGCTCGACTTCTTCGAGAGCACCTACGAGGCGGCCGCGGAGCTCGGGCATTGGGATCGCCTCGCGCTCGAGCCGGAAGAAGAGGACACCGACACGCCCAGCCTCACCCGCGCGGTCGGGCCCCTGCGCCGCAGCGGGTGAACGCAAGGACGCTACCTATCGGCGCGCACGAGCACGACGCCCGCGGTCGTCTTCGTCGAGGGCCCGCATCTCGCCTGTGACCTCCTCGGCGACGCCCGGCGAGAGCCCGGGCATGTCGAGCAGGCTCTGGAGGATCTCCCGGGCCCTCGCTCGATCGCCCAGGCCGGCGTGGGCGCTGGCCTGCAGGCGCAGCGCGGTGGCCAGCTCGTCGGCACTCGCGTTGCGCTCTCGTCGAATCGCGACGGCTTCCTCGAGGTCGGCCAGGGGGTCGGCGTGATGTCCCGCCCAGGACTCCACCCGCGCTGCGGCCAGACGCTCCGGGTCGGTGCGCGCAGCGGTTCGGTAGGCCTCGACCACGGTGCGCGCATGCTCCAGCGCCTCGGGGTAGCGGTCCAGCTCCAAGAGCACCGTGGCGAGGTTGGCGTGCGCGGTGATCACTTCGGGGTGCGTGGCTTCGCGGAGCTTCTCCTGAATGGCTAGCGCGCGCTCGAACAGGGGCAAGGCTTCTTCGTAGCGTTCGGCCTCGTAGTGGAGCGCGGCCAGATTGTTGAGACTCGAAGCGATGTCGCCGTGATCGGGTGGCAGCGCCTGCTCGCGGATGGCCAACGCCCGCTTCTGAAGCGCCAGCGCTTCGTCGGGCCGACCGAGCTGGGCGTGGGCCAAAGCAAGGTTGTGCAGGACGTGCGCGACGCTGAGGTGGTCTTCGCCCAGCGCGGAGCGGCGGATGGCCAGTGCGCGCTCGAAGTACTCGATGCCCGTCTCGAGGTCGCCCTGCACCGCGTTCACGGTCCCGACATTGTTGAGGTAGTTGACGACTGCCAGGTGATCGGGGCCGCGAAGGCTCACCGCGAGGTCGAGGGCCTTTCGATAGTGCTCCTCGGCCGCCTCGTAGTCGCGCTTTTGAAAGAGCACCGCACCGAGGTTGCCCTCGTAGGCCGCCGTCAGCCCCACCGACCCGGTGACGGCGATGGCCGACTCCGCGACCGGAAGCCAGCGGAGGACTTCTTCGGGCCGGGCCTTCTCGCACCCGACGAGGTAGACGAGGTGGTTCCAGGTTTCGGCGGCGATTCGCTGATGCCGGGCGCGCTGCGCCGACGCGATCGCCTCCCAGTAGAGGGCCTCGGCCTCGTCGAATCGGGCCAGCGCTGCCAGTGCGCCCCCGTGGGCCGCGAGGGCCTCGGCGATCAGCGCCTCGTACCCGATATCCCGGGCGCGATGCAGAGCGGTCTGGGTGGTCTCGTCGAGGCCCTCGACCACGCCGGCCCGGGACAACGCCTCGACCTGTGCCAGCATCCGCCGAACCTCCGCCACCGCAGGCTCGCTCGAAGCGTCGGGCGGCATCGGGAAGCGCTGAACCAGCTCCTCGTGCGCCGCACATTGCTGGATGTCCGGCAGCGTCGCCGCGATGTGCACGGACCCGTCGACGATCTCTCGGCTGACGTCGTGGAAGATGCCCTGCAAGGCGCTCACCTGGGCCCGGGCTTCGTCGAGGCAGGCCTTCTGGAGGGGCAACCATCGCTCACGGGCGATGCACGCTTGCCGATCGGTCTGCAGCCACGTCTGGCGGTACTCGGTGAGGACGACGTCGAGGCGCTCGAAGAGCTCCACGCCGTACTCGCCGGCGGTGCGCTCGAAGGCTCGACGCGCATCGGCCCGCACCACGTCGTCCCACACGCCCGCAAAGGCCCCCTCGTTGTCCTCGCACGCGGCGATCCGGCCTTGCTCGGCGACCCACGTCCCGCCTACCGTACCGGCGAGCGCGATGCCGGCGACCCCCGCGAGCATCATGCGTCGCCGCTTGCGGACGCGATCGCGCGACAGCTCGGCCAACAGCGCGTCCATACTCGGCCAGCGATCCTCGGGCTGTCGCGCCAGCCCGCGCCGCACGATGTCGGCGACCCAGCGAGGCATGCGATGCCCCGAAGGGATCGGACGCACGTTGCCGGCCAGGACGTTGGCCGCCAGCGTGGGCAGGCTGTCTCCGGCGAATGGTCGCTGCCCACACAACGCCTCGTACAGGGTGACGCAGAAGGCGAACTGATCCGCCCGCGCATCGACGTCCTGTCCCTCGTGCTGCTCGGGGGCCATGTACGCGGGCGTGCCCATGATCACCCCGGTGGCGGTCAGCTCGTCATTCCATCCGGTGGAGACCACCGCCTCCCCCACGCGGTCGGAGAGCGACGGACGGGGGCGCGTCGTCTGCCCCCTCCCGCGCCCCGTGGTGGGAGCCGCCAGGCCGAAGTCGAGCACCACGACCCGCCCGTCGGCACCGACCAGGACGTTGTCCGGCTTGAAGTCTCGATGCACGATGCCCGCGGCGTGGGCGGCCGCCAAGCCGCGCCCGGCCTGACCCAGCGTCTTGAGGATCTCGGGGATCGAGCGGGGTTGTGCGAGCCACTCCGAGAGAGTCATCCCTTCGATGAGCTCCATCGCCAAGAACACCCGGCCATCGACGGTGCCCACGTCGAAGATGGTGATCACGTTGGGGTGCACGAGCTTGGCCATGGCCCGCGCCTCGCGAAGCATGCGAGCGCTGCCCTCGCTGAGGCCGTCGCCCGAAGAGGGGCCCCGTTGCATGATCTTGAGTGCCACCTTGCGCTCGAGCTCCGGATCGAACGCCTCGTAGACGGCCCCCATCGCGCCCGCCCCGATCCGTCGCAAGATGATGTAGCGCCCCAGCGCCGACCCGCGCCGCAGCACGTCGTCGCCGAGCCGAACCATCGTCGATCCGTCCGGCGCCAGCGTGTCGTCGAGCGACCCCGGCGTATCCGCAACGCTGTCGTCGTCCGAGGTCATTCGCAACGCATCTTATCGCGTCGTGCGCGACGACATCGCGTGGCGAAGAGCGCGACGAGGAGCCAGCCCCATGGTCTTGGGGGGTCGAGGCGGCAGCCGCAGCCGCCCGTCGGGTGGGCGTGGTCGGGGCCGGGGGCGGCGGAGGTCTCCGTCGTGCCGGTGCTCGCGGAGGTGGTGTCGCCTTCGGGGTCGGGCATGCCGGTGTCGGACGTCGAGGGGCCGGTGCCCTCGGTCGCCCCGGCGTCGCCGCCTTCGTCGCCTCCTTCGGCGTCCGTGTTCAGCACGGTGATCCGGTCGGGGACGTACGCGGTGTAGGAGCGCCCCGACGGATCGGTGGCCGTCACGCGTACGACCGCGAACGACCCCCACAGAGATTCGGGCGGGTCGAACGTCAGCTCGAAGGTGTCGCCTTCGATCGGCACGTCGGTGACCAGCGTCTCCCAGGTGCTGTCGAGATCGAAGAAGAAGGCCCACTGGGCCGACAGCGTCGTGCCCTCCATGGCGCGGATGCAGCCGAGCAAGCGGGCCGTCTGATCGCGGTGCACCACGTCGTGTTCCACCGAGACGCTCAGCGAGGGCGCCTGCGCGCCGGTGTCGGATCCGTCGACGACGGCGATCGCTCCCGGGCGAGGCTTCGCCCACAGATTCGGGAACGGGTCGAAGGTGTAGGCCCGCACGACGTAGGTCCCCGGCGGGACGTCGCCGAGATCCCAGTCGACCCCCTGCGCGGCGGCTTCGAAGGTGATCGGTCGCCGGTCGTCGTCGTCGTTGATCCGCAAGAACGAGGTCGCCAGCTCCGGGTGGGTCTCCATGACCCACGCATCCTCGACGTGCGGGTCGGCCAGGCCGGCATCCACCGCGCGCATCGCATCGGCCCAGGTGATCCATTCGGGGAGAGCCAGACGAGGATCGATGTCTCGCGAGAATGCGAAGAACTGATGCCGCCGTCCGTCGGGGAGCTCGTCTTCGGTCAGCGACTGCCCCCGCGGCGGGTCCTCGGCGGCGATCTCGTAGGGGAGGTTCCACACCGGCGTGCTCGATCGATCGACGATCCGGAGGCAGTCGATGTCGGAGGGCCAGCGCACGGGGGTCCGCAAGCGCACCCCGTCACCCGCGTGTGCGACGTGCGTGGGCGGGACCACCGACGTTGCGAGCACCACACCACGGATGAGGCCCGTCCACCGCATCGGGCCGTCCATGATGCGCCCTGGCAGCCCATCGGAAAAGTCCTGCGAGGTGATGACGGGTCCCCGCCGACATCGGCTGCTCGATGCTCGAGCCATCACGCGATAGTCCTGCGGTCTCGCGTCGTTGCGCCGCCGTCGACGGCGTTCTCACCCCCGCGACGTCTCCGAGGCCTCGTCGGCGCCCCCCGGCGCAACGCGATCGCTTTGCCGGTCGACGAGCCTTCGGTCGCGCGAGGCCGAGCGGGTACCCACCGGTCGCCACCGTCGGCGCAGCGTGCGATGATGACCCCCATGCAAGCGGCTCGCAGGTTCCGAGGTGCCCTTGCAGCACTCGCGTTGCTCGTCGCGTGCGGCGACGATGGTACGGCGAACGGTGAGGGGGCGAGCTCCACCGGAGGCTCGGACGGCAGCAGCACCACCGCCGTCGAGGGCTCGTCGAGCACCGCGGACGCGACGAGTGAAGTCGATCCGTCGAGCACCACGGCGGTCGATCCCGCCTCGAGTACCGGTGCGGTCGACGACGTGCCGCGGGAGATCACCGAGCCGACGATCGAGCCGTGCGGCTCCATCGACCCCCATCCACCGCCCGAGTACGACATCTACGGCGACAGGTACGGCGAGGTCTGGGGCGTCGTGATCGACGGTCGCGAGTACGCGGTGCTGACCCACACGTACGGGCTGTCGGTCGTCGATGTCGAGGAGGAGCCCCTGGTGGAGGTGGGCCATCTGGAGCTGCCGGGCTACGTACCGGGGCGGGCGGTGCAGGGCTTCGGCCACTACGCCTACGTGGGGGGACAGGGACCCGAGCCCGGTCAGCCGATCCTGCGCATCGTCGACGTCTCGGATCCCACGCAGCCGAAGGTGGTCGCCGAGCGAGAGGAGTACCACAATCGGATCCACACGCTGCAAGTCCACGAAGGGATCCTGTACCTGAACAGTGGCTACGGAACGTGCCGCTTCCTCGCGCTCGACGACCCGGCCGATCCGGTTCAGATCGGCGCCTACCAGGGCAACGACTGCCACGACATCCTGGCGGTCGGCGATCGCTTGTTCGTGGCCGGTGGCTTCACCGAGCACTGGGACATCGTGGACATCGCCGATCCGACCAATCCGCAAGTGCTCGGCGTGACGGCGCCCGAAGAGGGCATCTACGCCCACAGCGGCGCGCTCGACCAGAGCGGGAAATTCTACTTCGGGTTCGACGAGTTCCACGTCCACGACATGCTGGTGTACGACGTGTCGGATCCGGGCGCGCCGACGCTGGTGACCACGTTCGGCCTCGGCCCGGAGGTTCCGCACAACGGCCAGGTGCGGGGCAGCTACCTCTACACGGCGTGGTACGAGGCGGGCTTCGTGCTCATCGACGTGCACGACCCGACCGCACCGTTCGAGGCGTTGCGCTATCCCACCTGGCCGGATCCGCCCAGGTCCGAATGGAACGGTGCGATCGCGCTCGACATGCACCTGCCTTCGGGCAAGGTTCTGGTGACCGACGCGCGCGAAGGCCTCTTTTGCTTCTCGGTCCAGACCCCACCATGATGGGTGCACCCGCAAAGAGGTCCACCCCGCCGTCGGGCGTGGCGTCGGGCCCGCGGGTGGCAAGGAGCATTCGATGACCGCTGTGCTCTCCGATCGTGGACGACGGCTCGTCGAGCGGCCGCCGCTGGCCGAATACATCGCCACGCACTTCGAGCGTTCGGCCGCTCCGTACGACCCGCAGCGCGCGCCCGACGGGTACATCGCCCTTTGCATCGCCGAGAACACCCGGATGTCGGAGGTGCTGGCCGAGCGCCTGGCCCGGGCGCGACCCGTCCCCCCCGCGGGGCTGGGTTACGACGCGATGGTCGGGACGCTCCCGTTTCGCGAGCAACTCGCCCGATTCATGGGACGCGCGCTGTTCGGCCGTTCGGTCGCCCCCGACCGGCTCGCGGTGCTCGCCGGGGCGGGTGCGGTGCTGGAGATCCTCTTTTATGTCCTGTGCGATCCCGGAGACGGCGTGCTGGTCCCGACGCCCAGCTACGCCGGGTTTTGGGCAGACCTCGAGACGCGCGACGGGCTGACCATCGTCCCGGTGCACCGGCGTGCTGACGACGGGTACGCGCTGACCGTCGAGGCGCTCGACCGGGCAGTCGCCGGCGCGGGCCGACCGATCAAGGCTTTGTTGTACACCAACCCGGACAACCCGCTGGGTCGGGTGGCCGAGGCCCGGGAGATCGAGGCGATCGTGCAGTGGGCGGATCGGACCAAGATTCAGGTGGTGTTCGACGAGGTGTACGCACTGTCGGTATTCGGTGCGCGACCGCTCGTCAGCGTCGCCTCGCTCGGCCCGGCCCTGGGCGAGCGTGTGCACGTCGTCTGGGCTTTCAGCAAGGACTTCGGCGCCAGCGGCCTGCGCTGCGGCGTCCTGTATTCCGAGAACGCGTCGGTGCTGCAGGCCGTCGATGCCCTGGCCTACTGGTCGAGCTGCTCGCGGCAGACCCAGCACGCCCTGGGCGAGCTCGTCGACGACATGCCATGGGTGGACGCGTACGTGACCGAGATGCGTCGCCGGTTGGGCGCCGCGTACGACAGGGTCACGACGCTCCTGGGTGACGCGGGCATCGCCTACGTCCCCGCCGACGGGGGCATCTTCGTGATGTGCGACCTGCGTCGGTTCTTGTCCGAAGCGACCTGGGACGCCGAGGCGCGGTTGTGGCGACGCCTGCTCGACGAGGCGAACGTCAACCTCACGCCCGGCGCGGCCTGTCGCGCGCCCGAGCCCGGGTTTTTCCGGCTGTGCTACGCGAGCGCGCCGCCATCCACCGTCGAAGTCGGCATCCGCCGGATCGTTGCAGCCCTCCACCCCTGAGGCCGCGATCCGTCGTGACCGCGGTGGCCGAGGGATCGGCGTAGACGCGGGTCGCCGAGGACGGCGGGCGGTGATCGCGAGCCGGGGGATCGCGGCGCCGGCCGGCGCGGCCGGGCGTCTCGGTCGGCGTGCCGGCGGGCCCCCACGGGGGGCGAAACGACGGACTGCGTGCGGTCGGACTGCAGGCCCGGGATCGTGAGGCATGCTGCGGCGGCACAGCGAAAGTGAGCTGCGAAGACCCCCCATGAGCGACGACCGTACAGCGCTGCGCGCGCGAAACGGGGCCGAAACGTCCGGGCTGTCCGGTGGCTCCAACGCTGCATCGATGGATCTCGTCCCCCGCAGACCGCCCCAGTACGAGAGGGTCGAGCGCGGCCAGTTCGATGCAGCCCGACACTACTACCCGCGGGTCGTCAACGCACAGATCCATTCGATGGTGCGCTACTTCCTGCAGCTCGACAACGAGCGCATCATCCATCGGTACGCGCACCTCAATCCGCAGGTCGACCCCAAGGCCCTGGCGCAGGTGCTCACATACAGCCCCCGCTACTTTCGGTGGGCGGGCAGCGATCTCTTCCACGTGACCACTGCCGGTGGCGTGCGGCACATGGTGGTCGTCGAGACCAACTCGTGTCCTTCCGGGCAGAAGTCGATGCCACTCTACGAGGAGCACGACGAGCACGGAGGGTACCGAACGCTGATGCAACGGACG
>CAZYSW010000215.1:949-9327 GCA_964650105.1 uncultured Nannocystaceae bacterium | reverse complement strand
TCGGTTCGGACGTCGCGGGGGTCGGGCGTCACGTGGAGCTGCTCTTTGTGGCGCGACGCTTCGGCGACGATCGCCTGACGCACGGCTGCGGCGCTCGCCTTGATCCGCTGCATCCGGAGCGCGACCTCCTCGAGCGAGGCCGCACCGGGATCGGCGGTCGTCGGCGGAGCGGGACCCGTCTGGGCCGGTGCGCCGGAGTTCGCGTGGGGAGTGGCGCGCAGCGCGGTGCCGGCCGAGGACCCGTCCACCACGGTGTGGTCGGCCGCCCGCCAGCCGGGCGCGTCGGGGGTGCGCGGTGGCGTCTCGGCCAGCCACGCCGGAGCTTCCCAGGTCTGCGCCCCCGAGGTCTCTTCGTTGGGCTCGGGGCCAGGATGCGATGGCGCCGTCTCGCGTCCCGCGTACGGCTGTTCCATCACGGGTTCGAGCGGAGCCTGGGGGGCAGCGGTGTCGACGGGTCGCGCAGCGCGGGGGCGCTCGGGTCGAGGCGCCGCGACGACGGCCGGCGCAGGTTCGGCGATCTCCTGGACGGGCACCGCCTCGGCGGTCTGGAGCTGAGCGGCGGGTGGGGACGCGGGTGATTGTGGGGTGGAGGCGACGGGTACCGCCGACTCCGCGAAGCTCGACGGATGTGCCGTCGGGACCATGCCGCCGTGGGGCACCGGCACGCCGGGAGGATGGCCCTGGGGATGCCACGAACCCATCGAAGGGGGGGCGATCGGACCGGGTTGCTCCGACCACGCCGGTCGCTTGCTGGGATCGATCCACTCGCCACAGAAGCGGCACTTCGCGGCGGCGTCCTGAATGGGCTCGGCGCAATACGGGCAGGGCTTCACGGCGGATCAGACAGTAGCACAGCGACGAAACGGGCGCCGGGTGACGATGCGGCCCATCAGGGGCCGACGCTCGCGGCGCATCGCCCTTCGCGGAAGCCCCCGACGGCCCGGACCGGACGACGCGGGAAACGGGTGTGCAGGTGCCTTCTTCCCGGTCTTTGCGCCCGATCTCCGTGCAACGCGGGGGGGCCGGTGCCGGAGGTCAGGACCGCGGTTGTTTGCTATGGAGGCCCTCGCGTGGGGACCGTCGCGCAGCCCAATCCAGAGGTCGACCGTCGACGCGAGGGCCCTCTGCTCGCGTTGCTGGGGCGTCCACCGGCGTGTCTGCGACTCGCCGACCTCCCGACACCCGTGGAGCGGATGCCCTGGCTCGATCGCGGCGACGTGGAGGTCTGGGTCAAGCGTGACGACCTCACCAGCACGATCTACGGCGGGGGGAAGGTCCGCAAGCTGGAATGGATCCTCGCCAATCCGCCGTACGACGGCACCGATGCCATCGTGAGCGTGGGTGGCATCGGCAGCCACCACCTGCTGGCGTTGGCGTTGTTCCTCGAACGGCTCGGACGAAATCTCCACGCGCTGACCTTCGAGCAGGTGCTCACGCCCCACGTGCGTCGCAACCTCGCGGTCCTGATCTCCGTGGGCACCTCGCTGTGGCACGTCAAGACGCGTGCTCGCCTTCCTCTGGCCTGGCTGCGCTACTACACCGTGTCGCGTCCGCCTGCACTCGGTCGCTTCATGGGTCCCGGCGCCAGCACGCCGCTGGGATGTCTGGGGTTCGTCGATGCCGGGCTCGAGCTCGCCGCCCAGATCGAAGCCGGCGAAGCGCCACGTCCCGCGCGGGTGTTCGTGACGGGCGGAACCGCGGGGACTTCGGCCGGGTTGGTGTTGGGGTTGGCCATGGCGGGGATCGGGACCCACGTGCACATCGTCTCGTCGGTCGAACGGTGGGGCTTCAACGCCTTCATGTTTCGCCGCAAGCTCGCCGAGGCTCACGCGGCGCTGCGGCGCCACGGCGTGCCCCAGGACGTGCGCTCGACCGACGCCTTTGCGCTCCTCGAGCGTGCGGGCGTGCGCTTCAGCATCGATCACGCCGCGGTCGGTCGCGGATACGGTGTACCGACGGTCGGCGCGGAGGAAGCAATACGCGACGCATCCGCGCATGGTCTGCAGCTCGAGACGACCTACACCGGCAAGTGCCTGGCCGCGCTTCGACGGTGGGTGCAGGCCGATGCGCGGGCGCGGGGGCCGATCCTCTTCTGGAACACGCACGCCGGCAACGATCTGAGCGATCGGATCGATCCGGACTGGACGGCGCGATGTCCGTTCCCCTTGCCCGATGCTTGACCGCGGCCGGCGAGCGGCGCGACCGGGTCGGATCCCCCGGTCCGCGCATCGACATTCCGGGCGGCCGAACGGATTCGGGCGGGCTTTGCCGCTCTCGACCTACGCGGTACCTTCCCGCCGCCGATGTTCCGGCTCGAGTTCGATCCCCCTGGCACGTCGTCGCGGTTGGCCGTGATCCTCGTCGAGGCCTCCGCGTCCGCGGGCACCGAGATCCGGCCGGAGGCACTCGATCGGTTGGATGCGGTGCTCGACTCCATCGGGGGGGAGGACGACGTGGCCGCGGTCGTGATCGCGCCGACCACCTCGGGATGGTTCGCGACCGGCTTCGATCCAGCGCTGTTCCTCGCCGCCAAGGATCGGCGCCGCGTCGAGGAGACGCTGCGTCGCTTCGGCGCCTTGCTGCATCGCATCGAGAAGTCTCGGCGTCCGTTCGTCGCGGCGCTCTCGGGGGCCTGCACCGGTGCGGGCCTCGAGCTCGCGATCGCCTGCCGCTATCGTGTCGCCGATCGCCATCCCGAGACGGTCTTCTCCTTCCCGGAAGTCGCGTGGGGGTTGGTCCCCGCCGGGGGCGGGCTCACCCGACTGCCCCGCGCGATCGGGGCGCGGGCGGCCGCGGACCTGGTGCTGAGCGGACGCGCCGTGCGACCGGCCGAGGCGCGCTCGATGGGGCTGGTGGACGAGGTGGTCGAGCCCGAGACGCTGATCGCCGCGGCCCGCCGTGCGGCGGCGCGTCTGGGGAGCAAAGCCCGGACCTCCGGGCGGTGGGTCTCGGCCCGACGCCTCGCCGACCGGGCCCCGCTCGCGAGACGAGCCGGCTTCGCACGCTTGCGGCGGAAGGTCCGTGACGTGCAGCACGGCCTGTACCCCGCTCCGCTGGTGGCTCTGGACGTGATGGAGCGCGGCCTGTCGATGGACCCCGATTCCGCGTTTCGGCTGGAGGCCCCCGCCGTCGCCGAGCTGGCCGTCGGCGACGTGGCGCGCTCGCTCATGTCGGTCGAGATGACTTCTCGGGCGTTGCGCCGCCGCGAGCTCGTCGACGCCGAAGGTCGACGCGTCGTGCCTCCCCCGATCGAGCGCATCGGCGTGGTCGGGGGTGGCTTCATGGGGACCGACATCGCGATCGCGGCGGCGCAGGCCGGGCTGGAGGCGCGGATCCGGGAGGTCGATCCCCCGGCGCTGGCGCGCACGCTCGAGCGGGCGGGCCGACATTTCGCCCGCTGGGCCGAGCAGGCGGGGCCGGCCGCGGCCTTCGAGGCACGAACGCGACTGAGCGCGGGAACCGATCTCCGCGGCTTCGAGACCGTCGATGTGGTCGTCGAGGCCGTGCCCGAGTCGTTGCGACTCAAGCAGTCCGTGTTCGAGGAGCTCGAGTCCCGGGTGGGACCCGAAACCGTGCTCGCCAGCAACACGCTGGCGCTTCCGATCGACGCCATCGGTCGACACATGAAGCACCGTTCCCGGCTGGCGGGGTTGCACTTCTTCGCGCCCGTGGGGCGGATGTCGTTGGTCGAGATCGTCCGTACCCCCGAGACGTCCAGTCGTGCGCTCGCGACCTGCATCGCGTTCGCGCGCAGGATCGGCAAGACGCCGGTCATCGTCCGCGACGCTCCGGGCTTCTTCGCCACGCGGGTGCTCGCGTTCTACCTGATGGCAGCGTTCGAGATGATCGAGCAGGGCTACGCGATCGAGGAGATCGACTTCGGAGCGCAGCGCGTGGGGTGGCGGATCGGTCCGTTGCGCCTGGTGGACGAGCTGGGCCTGGATGTCTGCGCCGCCGCGGCGCGTACGCTGGCCGCGGCCTTCCCCGATCGTGCACGCACTCCCCCGCTGCTGGAAGCGCTGCTCGAGAAGGGACGGACAGGGCGTCGGGCGGGGCGCGGGCTGTACCGGTATGCCACTCGTCGTCGTCGGCCCGATCCCGAGGTCTACGATCTGTGTCGCGGTCGCGTGACGCGTCGTCCGGTGGTCTCCTGCGAGGAGCTCGGCGAGCGCCTCACACTCGTCGCCGCGATGGAAGCGGTGCGCTGCCTGGAGGAGCGCGTCATCGAGGACGTTCGCGAGGGCGACGCGGCCGCGGTGCTCGGCATCGGATATCCTGCGCTGCGCGGCGGTCCCTTTCGTCACTTGTGTTCGCGGGGGCTCTTGTCGGTGCGGGCCCGGTTGGCCTCGCTCGCCGATCGCGTCGGTCCACGCTATGCCGCACCCGCGCTGTTGCGCGAGCTGGCGGATCGCGGACACGATTTCGAGACCATGGGGGTCCGACCATGAGCGCGCGCGGTGTCCGGTGGCACCGGCCGATCGCGGTGATCGGTGCGGCGCGTACGCCCTACTGCCGCATGGGTGGGGCACTGAGCGCCGCGTCGGCGTCACACCTCGCCGCGACGGTGGCCCGCGAGGCGACCGCACGCGCGGGGTTGCGTCCTCGACAGGTCGATGCCCTCGTGCTGGGCAGCACGCGCGTGGACCCCGAACGAGATCTCGCCCGCGAAGTCGCCCTGGAGGCCGGGTTGAACGCGAGGACTTGCAGCGCGACGGTGTGCGCCGGGGCCAGGTCGTCCGCCCGGGCGATCGTCGACGCGGCCGGACGCATCGCCCTCGGTGAGGCCGAGGTGGTGGCGGCCGGGGGTGTCGATCGGGCCAGCGAGCGCCGTTCGGCACTCGCTCGGCTGTGGTCGACGCTGGTGGACGGCGGCGGGATGCACGTCGCGCGTGGCCTCTTGGATCGTCCGCGCCTGCGACAACTCGAAGAGCTTCGGGAGCGGCTGCAATCGCTGCCGAGGTGGCAGGAGGCGGGCACGGGGGAAGGGCTCGCCGTCTCGTCGGAACGCGTCGCGCAGCGGCGAGCGGTCTCGCGGTCGGAGCAGGACGCGTGGGCCCTTCGGAGCCACCGAAACGCGGCGGATGCCGCCGCGCGGGGGGCCTGGGACGATTGGATCGCCCCGGTACCGGTCCGGTACGAGCGTGGTGTGGAGGTCGTCGCCAAAGACGACGGATGCATGGTCGACGACATCGCGCAGTGGTCGAGTCGACTGCCTCCATTGGCGGATGCGGAGCACGGAACCGTGACGGTGGGCAACCTCGCCCTGCCGCGGGATGGAGCGGCGATGCTCGTGCTGGCCGACGCCTCGGTGGCCGAGGCGGAGGGGTGGCCCGTGGTCGCACGGCTGCACGCGTATGCGGAGGCGGCCGTCGATCCGTTCGAGCATGCGTGGCTGGGGGCCGTCCCCGCTGCGCTGGGAGCCGTGCGCGCGATGGACATGGACCTGCACGCGCTGGACGCCATCGAAGTGCACGAGCCTTCCGCCGCCGCCGTGGTCGCGTTCCGGCAGGTTCTCGCCGATCCGATCGCGTGTCGGGAGCTCGCGGGCAGCTCGGAGCGCTCGGCGGAAATCGACGTCGCGCGTGTCAACGCATGGGGCGGTGCGATCGCGCTCGGCAACCCGGTCGGGGCCATCGCGGCGCACCACGTGGCCGCTTGCATTGCGCGACTTCACGCCGACGGTGGCCGCTGGGGCCTCGTCGCGGTTTCGGATGCCGGCGGGGCAGGGCATGCCCTGGTGCTGGAGATCTCCGGACGCTAGCGAGAATGCGGTCGGCGCTGGCAAGGCACGCGACCGAGGGGATCTCGCGCCTCGCTCGGGCGGCGCTGCTCGAACCCTCTACGAATCGTTCGTCGCGCGTCGAGCCCCGCCGCCAGCGTGGGCAAAGACGGTGTCATCGTCCCGCGGCACGTTTGCCGATCGGCTCCGGGCGTCGAGCTCCGACGCCAGCGTCGATGACGCCGTCGCCTCGTGGAGCTGGTCGGTGCTAACCCCCCGACAGCACGCGTTGGGCGACCTTCCGCGCCAGGGTGCCGTCGATCTCGTCCTTGTGGTCTTTCATCAGGAGGCCCATCAGCTTTCCCATTTGCTTGGGATCGTCGATGCCGTGCTCGGCGGCGAGCTTGCGCACGATCGCCTCGGTGGCCGCCTCGTCGAGCTTCTTGGGGAGGAACTGCTCGCAGAACGCGAGCTCGAAGCGCGCTTCTTCGAGCGCCTCGACCCCACGATCACCGGCCTTCTCGTACTCGGGGATGGCCTTGGTGACCTGCTTGACGTAGGCGCCGAGCACCTCTTGCCACAGGGCGTCGTCCTCGGTGCGCCCCTTTCCGGACTTGAGCTCCGTCAGCACCTTGTTCTTGAGCATCCCGATGACGTTCAGGGTTCGTTCGTCGCGGTCGCGACGGGCCTGTCGGAGGCGGGCATCGATCTCCTCGCGGATGGACATGCGACAGAAGCTATCACCCCGGCGCGCTACTTGCCGCGGAACTGCGGGGGGCGCCCCTCGGCGAGAGCGGCCCGAGCTTCCCGGTGATCCTCGCCGTCGTAGGCCTCGGTCCGTCGCCGTTCGTGCTCGGCCACGAACCCGGGTGGGAGGGGCGGGCGGCCGATCCTCCGCAGCGCATCGCGGTTGCCCCGGAGACTCAGGGGCGCCATGCTGCGAAGACGGCGTACGCAGGCATCCACCGCCGCGCGCAAGCTCTCTTGGTCGGGGTGCACTTCGAGGATTCCTCCGGCGGCCACGGTCTCCTCGGCCGTGACCTCGTGGCCCAGCAAGAGCAACCGGCCGGTCAGGGCAGGACCGAACATGGCGTGAATCCGCTGCACCCCGTCGGCGTGATAGACGACGCCGAGCATGCCGGCCGGCACGCGGAACCGAACGCCGTGCCTCGCCAGGCGCAGGTCGCATGCCGCCGCGAGCTCGACGCCCGCACCAACGGCCGCGCCTCTGATCTCGGCGACGAAGGTGGCGTCGGCGTCCTCGAGGGCTCGCGTCGCTTCGATGAGCGGGCGATCGGGAGGTCCCGTCACCTGCTCGTCGAACGATGTGAGGTCGAAGCCCGAGCAGAAGGCCCGATCCCCGTCGCCGGTCAGAACCACCACCTCTCCGCGCAGGGATCTCGACCGCTCGCCGATCCAGGCGAGCATCGCCGGATCGACGGCGTTGCGCCGACCGGGCTTGGTCAAGATCCATCGCAGCCAGCCCGGTTCGACCGTCTGCTCCACGATACCGGGCGGGGGCGTCATGGTTCGGGCGGTGGACGATACCCGGCCGGCGGACGGCGGTCGGCCCCCGGATGGCCCGGCAAGGAGAAGACCGGGCCGCCCTTGGACACCCCGATCTCTCCCGATCGGTGGGCCTCCTGGAGATCCTGGAGCATCCGGGCCGCCGGCGAGTCGGGGTTCTGCATGATCTTTCGGCGCAGCGCGTAGGCACGCTTGCGTCTCTCGTCGGGAGACAACGTCTCGGGGTCCGCGGCGAGGAGGGCCAGATCCTCCTCGGAGAGTGCCGGCGGCCGCGGGGGCTCGGGCGTGGGGGCCTCGACGCCTGGGGTGGGTATGGTCTGGGGCTCGGGTGCGGCGGGACGCGAGCAACCGACGAGCACGAGCGCGACCAGGGCGGCTCCCGGGGACGCCGATCTCGCGGATCGCCGACGCATGCCGAAAGCATGGCGGATGGACCGCACGGCGTCAAAGCGGGCGGGGCTGCGTTCGGGCTCGTGAGCGGCGGCTATGCGAGGCCACCGGTCTTTCGTGCGAGTGTCCGCACGAGCCAGTACGGCGCGAAGACGGTCAAGACGGCCTGTGCGACGCCGAGGACCGGGCTGAGGGTCCACAGCACGAACAACGTCTCGAGGTCGTCGTGGCCGCTGACGAACATGGCGCCCGTCACATAGGTGACGAGCATCAGCACCATGCACAGCCCCAGCCACAGCGTGCTCCAGATGCGGACGGGCAGGGCCGCGGCACGCACGGCCACCAGGCAGGCGATCGCCAACGACCATCCGATCAGCGCCAACCCCAGTGGGAAAGCGTGCAGCGGCTCCATCTGGAGCCCACACAGGACGAAGTGCAGGCCGATCCAGGACGCGAATTCCAGGCCGAGCGCCCGCAGGGGAACGCGACGCATCGAAGGCGGAATGTCGGTCGCCGGAAAACGTCCGATCAACAAGAGCTGCAGCGGAAGCACGGACAACACGAGGCTCACCAGGTAGGTGTCGCGTCCGGCGGTTCCCGGGGGCATGCTCGTCACCGTGCTCGCCACCACGAAGAAGGCGGCGACCAGGGCCTCGCCGCGACGGAGTGCCGGGCCCGGGGCGCCACCGGTGCGCCGCGCGCACCCCCACCACCCCGGGGGCGCGGACACCCCGCCCGCCCC
>CAZYSW010000215.1:0-939 GCA_964650105.1 uncultured Nannocystaceae bacterium | reverse complement strand
GCCAACAACGCGGTGAGCGCGAACACCAGGCCCGCGACGACGCCGGCCCCGACCCTCAGCGCCAGGGCGGAAGCCGACACGCCGGTGTCCTGCAGGTGCTCGAACAAGAAGATCTCCCAGAGAACGTAGATGGACGAGGCCTGGGGCGACAGGACGAGCACGCCCACGCTCCGCACGTCGAGGTGCATGCTCACCGCCAGGCCGAGCAGGAGGGCGGTGCCCAAAAAGACGAGGAGCGACGCTCCGACCGGTCCAGGCGTCCGACGTTTCCCGAGGGTGAACGCCAGGAGCTGGGCGAGCATGGTGAGGCAGAAGGCACCCACCGAGGCGATGACCAAAAGCGCCAGCGTGGGGACGAATCGGCCCATCGCGGCGCCGGTCAGCGCGACCAAAACCACCTGTGGCAGGGCCACGACCGCCACGAAGGCCGACGGACCCGCGGCCAGCCCGACCACGAGCTGCCGGGGGGCGAGCGCGGTCCCGGTCAGGGGCTGCAGCGTGTTCTCGTGAACCTCTTGGGCCACGCCGACCCCGGCCAAAAGCGGAACGATCACCAGCGACAGGGTGAGGAGAATTCCGCCCGCGGTCAGACCGACGAGCAGGAGAACGCCGCGAAGCCCCAGCGGCGACGCGTAGAGCTCGACGCGGGGAACCATCCCTCGCGACACGACGTCCCGCAGGTACTCGACCTGCGCGGCGTCGGTCCAGTCGAAGCCACCGAGGTACCCCTCGATCGACGCCTCGTCGGGGTACGCCTGCCACAGCGCCGCCGCGTCGTGCTGCAACACCTGGTGCTCGGGTGGTGCCGGGGACACGGCGGCCGCGCGCACCGTATTGCGCGCCCGCTCGACCGCGCGCGCGACCGGGCCGTAGGGAGACAGGCCTCCGGCCTCGAGCTGCTCGAGATCCTGCAGGTCCATTGCATGGTCGACCGGCGTG
>CAZYSW010000214.1:0-9329 GCA_964650105.1 uncultured Nannocystaceae bacterium | reverse complement strand
AGACGCGTCGGAATGGAGGGTGTGCAGTCGGATTGTTCGAGGGTCGTTCGCACCGGCGCACGGGGCACCGGTCGGACGGCACCGGCGAGCTACAAGGCCCGTGCCAAACAACCCGGTCCCCCCTCGACGCCCAGTTGGCCCCCGAGGTCGTGGCTACTGTCGTAGCCAGACTGCATCCGTCGTCGCCAGACTGCATCCGTCGTCGCCAGCGCGATCGCCGACGCCTGGCCGAGGCGGCGCGCGGCGCCATGCCGCCGAGGCGGTCCCCTCCCCTGGCTCGCCCCCCCGTTTTGCGTCAAAGTGCCGCGCAGCACGGGGCCCGCGGATGTCCATTTCGTTCGAAGAGTTCAGCAAGGTGCTGCACAGCCGCTCGAAGAGGCGGGAGCTCTTGCAGCGCGACGGTCGTCACTTCTTCATCCTTCTCAGCCAACAGTTCAGCGGCGAAGATCTCCAGTCGCTGTGCGACACGGCCACGGCAATCCGGAGGCTGGATCGTCATCGCGACGGCCGAGAGTTCCTCCGCGGCGTGTTGCGAGGCTTGCGGATCATGAACCTCTTCGCGCAGCCCAGCACGCGCACCGCCGAATCGTTCGTAGCGGCCGCAGACAAGCTCGGAGCCTCGACCCGACTGGTCAGCGATCTGCGGACGTCGTCCTTCGCCAAGGGCGAGTCGGTCGAGGACAGTGTTCGAACGCTGTCGAGCTTCTTCGACGCCATCGTCACCCGCCATCCCGACGACGACTTCGCGATGCGGGCGGCGTGGGCCCTTTCTCAGTCGAAGCGGACCATTCCGGTCATTTCGGCCGGCAGCGGCAAGAGCCAGCACGTGACGCAGTCGCTGCTCGACATCTACACCCTACGCTACTCGTTCGCGGAACGCGGCGGCGTGGACGGGAAGCACGTGGTCATCATCGGTGACGTGGCGCGCAACCGGGCCGCACGCTCGTTGGCCTACCTGCTCACGAAATTCGACAAGCCTCGCATCCAGTTCGTGTCGCCCCAGGCCTATGCCCCCGACGAGGAGTTCCTGATGTACATTCGCTCCCACGGGATCGAGGTGGACGTCCACGGTGCGCTCGAGCCCCTGCTTCGGGAGCACGGACGCGCGGTCGATGCCATCTATGTCACGCGCCTGCAGCAGGAATGGGACGCCGGCGGACCGCCCGACAAGCGCCATCTCGGAAGCAGCGACGAGTTCGTGCTCAAGACCGAGTACCGATCGCTCGTGCGTCCGGACTGCGTAATCATGCACCCGCTCCCGCGGGTGAACGAGCTGCCCGATGCATGGGAGGAGCACCCCGGATTCGTGGTCTGGCGACAAGTCCGCAACGGCATGTGGATCCGCGCGGCCGTGTTCGCCACCGTCTTCGGAGCCGACCAGGAGATCCGCAGTCGAGCCACCCGCCTCGGCCTGATGTGACGCGGCCCTCGCCGCTCAGGTCGTTCGACCGGTGGTCCCGGTGGTCCCGGTCGTGTCCGTGTCGGTCCCCGAGGTGGTCTCGGTGTCCGTCCCGGTCTCGCGGGTGTCGGTGCCCATGCCCGTGTCGGTCTCGCTGCCGGTCCCCGTGCCCGTGCTCGTACCCATTCCGGTTTCGGTGCCCGTCCCAGACGTCGCGTCGGCCGTGGAGGTCACCCCCGTCTCCGTCGAGGTCGACGATCCCGTCGTCTCCGAGCTGCCGCTCGTCGAATCCGTCGTCGTGGTTTCTCCGGTGGTGGTGCCCTCGCTCGTCGACACCATCGGCGGGTCGAAGGTCTCCCCACCACCGCTCACCACGGGATCGGTGTCGGTCTCACCGAAGAACGGATTGGGCTCCAGGCAACCGCCCGACAACAGCGCGCCGCTCACGAGGAGTACGAGCAGTGATGGTCGCATCGGTCAGAACCTCAGCCGCAGCCCTGCGGACGTGGGCCCCAGCAGGGGGGTCACGGAAACGGTGTCGCCCTCGAACTTGTCCATCTTCGACTCCTTGGCCCGCTTGCGGCCGTAGAGGATGATCCCCGACGTGATGCCGGTGACGATCGCCGCCACGCCGAAGGCCGTCATGGTCGCGCCACCGGCGAGCGTGTCGTAGCGGTAGCGGCACCGCCCCATGAAGTCCACGTTCTCACCCTCGCAGTCGTTCTCGTAGGGTCGATGGTGCAGGACGAGCAGCGTGACGCCTCCTCCGAGGGCGGCGACTCCCGTCACCCCCAACGTCCAGCCGACGATCTTCAGGGCGCGGTTCTGCCCCTCGTCGCTCTCGACGAGCGTGAAGCTCAGCGACGCCGTATCGCCTTGCGGAGCGCGGATCCATGTCCTCTCGGGGCTGTAGCCACGCTTGCGCAGCTCGATGTCGTGCGGCCCGGCAGGAACCTCGATCTCCAGCGGGGTCTTGCCCATGGCCTTGCCGTCGATGCGCACCTCCGCGCCCGCAGGCTCGGTGCGGATCATCAGGCGTGCGGGCCCCACCCTCTCGGCTTCGGCCGCGGGTCGCCCCATCCACGGCTTCGCGATCGCCTCGGCCACCGCGGCACGAAACCCCTGGGCGGTGGTCTTCAGGCTTTCGACCACCTCCTCGTGGCTGCAGATCTCACAACTCGTCTGCGTGCTCGTCTTGAGCTGGCCATACGCGTCGTACAGCTCGAGCGTGATGGCGTAATCGCGCTCGCTGGCCGACACGCGGGTCACGACCACGTAGCGGGCGCTCGCCTTGTTCGCCACGGCTTCGATGCAGGCCGCGTCGGTACACGGATGGCTCGGCGCGCTCGTTTTCGCGATGGTGAAGCTCGGGCTCTGCAGCCCCTGGGCGACCTTTCCTTCCAACAGCCCGGCGAGCTCGGAGCCCGGCTCGCCTTCGAGCTCGACCGGCAAGACCGCCACCGTTTTCCCGGGCGGTGCCGCGACCGCGCGGCTCGGGAATGCGCACATCCCGACTGCGCTCGAAAGAAGGCAAGCGAGGAGCTTCGGGGCGCGCCCGTCGTGTCGTCGTGCGTGTGCGTGCGGCTGACCCACCGGGCCCAGGCTAACACCGACGCGCGCACGACCGCGAGATTCGTAACCGTCCCGCACACCGTTCACAGCGACTCCCCGCTGTGCGATCCTGCGCGCGGGTGTCGGACGAGCGTGCTCGCATTCCGAACCCGGCCGAAGCGAAGGGGCACGGCTCCTCGTCGAAACCGGGCGGTCCTCCCCCAGCCGGGGGCGAACGATGGGCACGCGACGAAGCTCGCCGAGCATCCGGCGCCACCCACGAACACGCGGCCACCCGGGTGGCCAAACCATCCTCGCGGCGCGCGGTACCGAGCCGCTGCCGCGGGACGAGGACGTGAACACGACGGTGATCCGCAAACCGGGAACGACGAATCCGACCACCGAAGGGCTGGTCCTCGGCCGCTATCGAGCGGGTCAGATCCGCTGGAGGCATCCGCTGGGCAAGGTGTACGACGCCATCGACACCGAGTCGGGCGAGCGCGTGGACTTGACGCTGCTCCACCCGGCGCTGGCGCTCGACAACACCCACGTCGAATCGTGCCTGCAGGACGCTCGAAAGCTGGCCTCGGTCGACTCGCCGATGATCCTCCGCGCGCTGAACGTGCTGCGTCATCCCGACGGGCGCCTGGGGATCGTGACTGGACACGTCGATGCGCGGGTCCTGGCCGCGGATGTGTCGCGTCGTCCCCTCCCGCTCGGACGCAGCATCGCGATTCTGCGCCAGATCTGCCACGCGCTGTCGCTGGCGCACCGCGCCGGCGTCGTCCACGGTGCCCTGACCACGGGCAGCGTGTTGCTCACTGGACGCGGAGGGCGACCCGACGCCGTGATCCTGACCGACTTCGGCCTGCGCGAGGTGATCGAGGCACAGCTTCGAATCCCCGACGAGGACGCCGCCTTCCAGCCCGCCGCTCCCGAGCGCATCCTCGGACTGACCCGCACCGCGCGTGAGGACATCTATCTGGTGGGCTGCCTCGGCTACCTGATGCTCACCGGCGCGGCGCCCTTCCGTACCGGGGACGCAGAGAACGTGCAGCGTCGCCACGCGATCGAGGACGTCATGCCCATCCCCGATCGCCTCCGAGGCCAGCGGGTTCCCCCCGAGCCCATCGTCGATCTCGTTCATCGCTGCCTGTCCAAGGAAGCCGAGGACCGCTACGACGGCATGGCCGACCTCGAGGCTCACCTGTGCCTGGCGCAGATCGAAGCGAAGATCCGGACGCCGTGGGACGACCTTCCGGTTCCCGACGTCTCGAGCGACCTTCGCCGCAAGATCGCCGACGGCCTGCGGCGTGGGCCGGCACGGAGCGCTCTCCGAGACGTTGCGGTTCCCGGGCACGTCGACGTCGCGCCGTCCCGCAAGGTGAACGTGGACGATGCCTCCGCGCTGCTCGGCGCGTCGTCGAAGAAGAGCGTTCCACCGCCGGTGCCGGGGCGTTTCGCCGCGCCACCGCCCGTCCCCCCACGTCCGCCCGCAGCGGCGCGTACGTCGTCGCGCCCGTCGCCGCCCTCGGTGGGAGCGACGCTTCCGCCCAGCCCGCCGAGGCCACCTGCGGTCGGTGGACCGACACCTCCGCCACGCCCCGACGCGCCTGCTCGCGGCACCGTCGACGGCCCCCCCTCGCCGATCGCCGCCCCGCCGTCCGTCGCGCCCCCCCCGGTTCGCCTTCGACCGCGTGCGGTCCCGACGACCCCGGCGAGTCCCGACGTCGCCTCGGTCTTCCGTCCACCGGCCGTTCCGCCGGCCACCGCGACGACGGCGAAAGGCGGCGGCCCCCAGGGCACGCCCACGAGGTCGAAGCCGGAGCCGCTCGCCGGCGAAAGTCGGCCCGACTCGCCGAGGGCAAGCTCGCCCGCCCCGTCCGAGACGACGACCTCGTCCACGACCGAAGATCGCGCCCACATGGCGGTGGGCGAAGCGTTCGGCGTTTCGAAGGCGGCGCCGCCGGTCGACCGCGATCACATGGCGGTCAGCGGCGCGTTCCAGACCCCCTCGGCCGCGCCCCCGCCGACGCCCATGGACGAACGCAGAGAGCCTGCGCGAACGATCTCCGGCACGGTGCACACCTCCGAGGGCCCGACAACCTCCGATGGCCCTGCCGAGTCGGCGACGACGGACGCGACGAGCGCGGCGCGAGCCACCGCGTCCGGGGTCGAGGAGGACGCCATCACCAAGGCGTGGCAGCCCGTCCGTGCGACACCGATCGACGACGACGACGTCGAGACCGAAAGCGCCCCCGCAGAGACCCAGCACGAGAGGGTTGCCGATCTCGCGTCCGTCGATCCCAACCGAAAGACCGTTCCGGACCTGCCGCTGCCCGCGGTGGATCCGAACAGCAAGACGGTTCGAGACCTGCCCGAACCCAAGCACGTCTCCGCCGACGAGCCCGCGTCCCCGGTCGCCTTCGACGACGCCTCCGACCTCGACGAGATCCCACGTCGGCGTGGGATCGGGCTCTACGTCGGCCTTCTGGGAACCGGGGTCGCTTTGGGCGTCGCGATCACGCTCGCGTTGCGCGTCGACCCCGAGCCGCCGACTGCGTCGCCCGACCGACGCACCACCGAGGTCGCGGCCGACCACGCTTCGAGCCCCGCGAAGAGCGAAGCGGCCGAGACGAAGACCGAGACGAAGACCGGGCCCACCCCACCGACCGACGAGGGGGGTGCCGGCGACTCGACCGCGACCCCCGAACCGCCCCGACCGCCGCCCGATCCGAACGAAGCAGCGCCGAACCAGCCCCCCGAGAAGAAGCCCCCGGTCGCCGAAACGCCGGAAAAACCCGCACCTGCCAAGAGCTCCACCGGAGGCGGGGGCTCTGCCGCCGCACTCGCGCACAAGGGGAACGAAGCCTTCAACCGGGGAGATTTCAAGATGGCGGCCACCTACCTGCGAAGAGCGGTGGCCAAGGCCCCCAACGACGCAGCGTATCGGATCACCCTCGGGGACGCCTACTACAAGCTCGGCAAGACGACCTTCGCGCGCCAGCAGTACGAAAAGGCGCGCGACCTCGGCCACCCCTCCGCCGAGAAGCGCTTGGCCAAGGTCCAGTGAACGCCCCGCGCGCGGCGATCCCTTACCGCCGCGTACCGGCGATCTCGGCCAAGGGACGCGTCCGGGGATCGTGGCCGGCGACGATCCCGGCGAAGCGTCGCTCGAGCGCCTGTTTGTGTTCCTCGTGCGTGAAGATCCAGAAACGCTCGTGGATGATCGCATCGTGAACGGCGTCGGCGACCAGGCTCGGGTCGATGCCCTGCTCGACCTCCTGTCGGTAGAATTCGACGATCTCGCGCGCGAACGGGTCCTCGGCTCGCCGCAAGTTCTCGAGATCCGGCGGTCGCACCCGCTCGCTGCTCACGATGTTGGTGCGGACGAACCCGGGCACGAGCAACGACACGCGGATCTTGCTCTGCCGCAGCGCGAGATCGTGGTGAAGGCACTCGGTCAGCCCGACCACGGCGTGCTTGCTGGCCACGTAGGGTCCCGACAGTGGTGGGCACAGCAGACCAGCGATCGACGCGGTGTTCACGATGTGGCCGTCGGTATCCTGGGCGAGCATGCGTGGCACGAAGGTGCGGAGCGCATGAACGATCCCCCAGACGTTCACGCCCAGCACCCATGACCAGTCCTCGGGCGAGGCCTGCCAAACGGGACCGACCACCGGCACCCCGGCGTTGTTGCACAGGATGTCCACCGCGCCGAAGCGTTGCCACGCCATGTCGGCGAGGTGCTCGACCTGGCTGGCCTTGGAAACGTCGGTGGTGACAGTCTGAACGGCGATACCCTCGGCATCGAGCTCCACACCCGTCACGTGCAGGCGCTCTTCGTCGATGTCGGCGAGCACGAGGTTCACGCCCTCGGCACCCAGCCGTCTTGCGATCGCTCGCCCAATCCCACTCGCACCGCCCGTGATGACGGCGACCTTTCCGCGTAGCTGCTTCATGGCTTCGACCTCGCTGCGAGCCAGGATGAAGAATTCGAGGCGGTTCGTCACCTCGACTCGGGTCGAAGCAGGGAACATCGCCCCGGGCCGCCGCCGGAGCCATGGCGTTTTCGTGGCCCGAAACGGGCGTGCAGACCAAGAATCCGGCGGTTTGTGGATCGCCCCGCCTCCACGGGTCCAAAATCGCGACATGAAACGGCTTGCACGCACCTTGGCGGGTTTCGTGGCCCTCTGCTCGATCGGTTGTTCCGGTGAAGGTGGAGACGATGGGGCAACCAGCGCGGACGGCAGCGCGACGTTGAATCCGACGACGTCGGCGACCGCCGGCACCGACGACACGAGCGGAGGCGCAGCCTCGACAGGTGCGGAAACCACCGACACGCCGACGACGGACGCCACCACCGAACCCATGACGTCCAGCGAGTCGACCGACGGGTCCTCGAGCGGAGGCAATGCCTGCAATCCGGTCGTCCCCGGGACCTGGAACCCGTGCATCGACGAATCCGGCAACGTCGACAATACCCAGTGCATGTGGATGGGGACCGGGGAGTCTCAAGGCTTCATCGGATGCCTGACGAGCTCCCGCATGGAGGGCGCCAACGTCTGCATGATCTCCGACTGCATCGACGTCTGCGACTGCTTCGCTCCTCCCTCCACCGGCACCGCCGAGGTCATTTGCGAAGACATCCTGGCAGGAGGCGGCAAAGCCTGCGCGCTGAGCTGCGCCGACGGCCAGACCTGCCCCGACGGCATGATCTGCTCCTCCGGCCTGTGCTTTTGGCCCCCTGCCTGACGGTCGCGTCGGGCGACCCGGGGTCGAATCGGCGGGTCGAGCTGGAACGAGCGCGCTGGGTCGTCGGCGGCGCTCGGTGCAACCGTGCGCCGCAATTGTCTCGGTGCCGATGACCGGCGGAGGTTCGACGCCAAAGGCGTTCGCCGAGCACCGTCCGCCTACCGCCCGTCGACCCGTGCGGGAGCGATGCGCAAGACCTCGCCGGTGCGGCCGCTGGGCCCGGGGCGGCGGGAGGTGAGCACGTAGACCTCCCCCGAAGCGTCCTGACCGAACCCCCGAACGAAGCGCCCGATGTGATTCGATGTCGAGCCCTCCACCGGCAGGATCTGCAGCGACCACCCCGCGTCGCTCTGGCGCCCCAGCAGGAGCTTTCCACGGGGCTCGTCGAACGTCGTGGTCCAGTCTCCGAACACGTAGTCACCCTGGAGCTCGGGGATGGCCCGCCCCCGGTAGATCCGCCCGCCGATGACCGACAAGCCGTGCACCTCCGAGCGATCCGAGACCACCGTGTTCGGCAGGGTGTAGGTCATGATGGGGGCGATCAGCGGCTCGCCGTGCGCCCCCTCGTCGCTGCACTGTGCCGCAGGCCGATGGGCATTGTCGCGATCGAAACACAGCGAGCCCTCCTTGATGTTCCATCCGTAGTTCCCACCCTTTTCGATGATGTCGACCTCCTCCATCAGGTTCTGTCCCACGTCGCCGGCAAACAGGCGCCCCGTCTCCGGATCGAAGGCGAAGGCGTACGCATTGCGCAGCCCGTACGCCCAGATCTCGTCCCGGCCCGGCACCTCACCGGCGAAGGGGTTGTCGGGCGGAATTCCGTAGGGGTCGCCCGCGTCCGGATCGATCCGGAGAATGCTCCCCATCAACGTCTCGCGATCCTGCCCGTTGCCCAGCGGCGGGTGACCGATGCCCACGTCGTTTCGGTGACCGCCGTCGCCGAGCGTCGAGTACAGCATCCGGTCCGGTCCGAACGCCAGCATGCCGCCGTTGTGATTGGCTGCCGGCCAGTCGATCGCCAAGAGCCGCTTCTCCGTCGCCGGATCGAGGAGACCGTCGTCACCCACGACGAACGAGGAGAGCACGTTGGTGTGATCGTACTGCTTGGGCCCCTCGTCGCCGAGCGGCGCGGAGTAGTAGACGAACACGCGCCGATCTCGCGGATAGTCCGGGTGAAACGCCATACCCAACAGCCCGCGCTCGTCGTAGTTGGCGTCGACCTCGATCACTCGATCTCGGAGATCGGCGAACAGCACCGCGTCTCCATCGTCGACGCGATACGCAACCCCGGGTTGATCCAGCACGACCATGGTGCCGTCGGGCGCGATGGTCATGCTGGTCGGCGCCACCAGCCCACCGACCACGGGGACGAGGCGGACCGACGGCACCGAGCGTTCGCGCGTGGCCTTACGGGCAGGTGCCCCCGCCTTCGGCGTCGCCGCCACACCTTGATCGGCGACCAGGGCTCCGCCGGCGACGGCGAACGCGGCCACCGTCGCGGCTGCGAGCGAGACGATCGAGAGGCGAACCGAGATGAATCGACGTCCCACCACTTCGGCAAGCTGACACCCACCGAGCGGCGTGCCGAACGCTTCGGCGCAGACGGCAGCTCGGGGCTCCTAGT
>CAZYSW010000213.1:0-9413 GCA_964650105.1 uncultured Nannocystaceae bacterium | reverse complement strand
ACCGGCGGTGGGCGCTGGATCCGAGGCGGGGGGCGGATCGGGGGGAAACTTCGGTGGGGTCGGTGACGTTGGGGGGGTCATGAGCAAGCTCGAGGTCGAGGTCTGGTCCGACGTCGCCTGCCCGTGGTGTTGGGTGGGAAAGCGCCGGCTCGACGAGGCCATCGCGGAGGTGGGCGCGGACGTCGACGTGGTGTGGCGGGCGTTCGAGTTGGATCCGAGCGCCCCGCGGTCGCCGAGCTCCGACGTCGATTACGTCCAGCGGTTGGCGAACAAGTACCGGGTGCCGCGCGCGCAGGCGCAGGCAATGATCGACCGCATGACGCAGACCGGCCGCGAGGCGGGGATCGCGTTTCGTTTCGATCGCGCCCAGCCCGGCAACACGTTCGACGCGCACCGCCTGCTTCACTGGGCCCGGGCTCACGGCAAGCAGCACGCCGTGAAGGAGAGGCTCTTCTCCGCCCATTTTCACGAGGGCCGACGCGTGAGCGATCGGGACGTGCTCGCCGACATCGCGGGCGAGGTCGGCCTCGATCCCGAGGCCGCGCGCGCCATGCTGCAAGGCGACACGTTCGCGGCGGAGGTGCGCGCGGACGAGGCCCTCGCGGCGCGCCTGGGAATCCACGCCGTTCCGTTCTTCGTGATCGGTGGGCGATTCGCCCTCCGTGGCGCGCAACCCCGAGACGTCGTGGCCCAGGCCCTTCGTCAGGCGCTCGAAGCGTCCGGCGCCGAGGCGCAGACCGGCGATCCCACGGCCGCCTGCGGTCCGGACGGCTGCGACTTCGAGGTCCCGGGCACCTGATCCGGTCGACCGCGCGACCGCGCGCGACGCAGCGCGACGCGGCCGCGCCGGCTCAACGGAACGGGCGGATCACCGCCCGGTCGCCGCCCATCACCGGTCGGGCGGCGCGACGGAGCGCGCGGAAGGCCGTGTCGACGCCCAGGCCGTAGGCGAGGTGCGCCCCGAGTGCCTTGGCGTGGGTGCTGACCGGAAAGCGCCGGGGCTTGGGCGCCAGGCCCAGCGCAGGGACGACGATCTCGTCGCCCACCACCCACAAGGCCACGCCCAGCGCCGTCCCGCGCAGGGCAGAGGCGTGACCGAAGCGCCGGGCCAGCAGCGCATAGCCGATGCCCCAGGCCATGCCGTACGCCCAGTGCACGGCTGCCCCGGCCCGGGCCTGCTGCTCGCGGTCGAGCTCGACGCGAACGGGCCGGAGGATCCGCTTGGCG
This sequence comes from uncultured Nannocystaceae bacterium, assembly GCA_964650105.1. Lineage (GTDB taxonomy): Bacteria > Myxococcota_A > Polyangia > Nannocystales > Nannocystaceae > CAZYSW01. Next base: position 8,186 of record CAZYSW010000213.1, on the reverse strand, counting down.
GCCGCGACCGTGGCGTCGTCCGGGTACGTGCTCTCTTTCTCGCGCTGCCGGTCGCGCTCGGGCTGCACACGCGTCAACGCACGCATCGTCGGCGACATCATCCACGTCCCGATCGCTCCGGCCGCGGCCCCGAACAACACGTCCATCCACGCCGGGACCGTGACCTCTCCTTTGCGCCTCTTCGCCATCCGCATGCCTTCTCCCCCTTCGTGCTCGACCGGTCGCCCCGGACAGCGTGCTCGTCGGAGCGGTGCACCTCGTCGGGTACGGTCTGACACGCGTGCGTCCCTCGTCACCCGTCGCACGGCCGCCGCCCTCCGGAGCCGCAACGCCCGGGCGGCCCGCCCATGGTCAGGATGGGAAGGCGCGGCTACCGTGGGGGGCACGTGGCCTCCGATCGGCGCCTGGCGTTTCTGAGCATGGAAGACCTGACGGGTTGGGTCGTCGACGACGACCTGTGCGTCGAGCCGCTGCGGCGCCTGGGGTGGACCGTCGAGCGCGTGCCGTGGCGCCGCGAGCCGGACTGGACCGGCTTCGATGCGGTGGTGATCCGCTCCACGTGGGACTACCAGCACGACGCCGCATCGTTCGTGAAGGTCCTGCGCGGCATCGAAGCTCGAGGCGTGTTGCTGGCCAACCCGTCGGAGCTGGTGAGCTGGAACCTGCGCAAGACCTACCTGCACACGCTCGCCGACACGGGGCTGAACGTCGTCCCCACGCTGTTCGCTCGGGGGATCGACGCCGCGCTGCTGCGCGATGCATTCGCGCGCTTCAGGGTGAGCGAGCTGGTCGTCAAGCCGGTGGTGAGCGCCACCGCCGGGGACACCCACCGCGTCGATCGGGGCGCATCGTCGCGCCTGGCCGCCGAGCTCGCCCCGGTGTTCGACGATCGCGACCTCATGATCCAGCCCTTCGTGCCCTCGATCCTCGAGGAGGGCGAGATCTCGGTGGTCGCCTTCGACAGGCGCCCCAGCCACGCGGTGCGCAAGCGACCCCGGCCCGGCGACTTTCGGGTCCAGGAGGAGTGGGGTGGACGCATCGAGGCGGTCCCCCTCGACGCCGACCTCGTCGAGACGACCGCCGCCTGCCTGCGCGCCCTTCCTTCGCCGGCTCTGTACGCCCGCGTCGATCTGGTTCGGCACGAAAACCGGCTCGTCCTCATGGAGCTGGAGGTGATCGAGCCTGCCTTGTACCTCCGCATGGACGCCAGCGCCCCGCACACGTTCGCGCGAGCCATCGATGCCTGGTGGAGCCGCGTACGCACGTGACCGGGTCGCGTTCGTGTCCGACGCGCTCGGGCGCGCGCTCGCGACGGGGCGCGTGCGTGCCGAGCCTTTGCCGACCTCACCGGCCGATCGAGCTCTGCACGAAGCTCTCGATCGCGGAGGCCGGGCGTGCGCCCGCCGAGCGCGCCACCTCTCGGCCGTCCTGGAACACCGCCATCAACGGGATCGACCGGATGCCGTGCTCGGCCGACAGGCTCGGGTCGACCTCGGTGTTGGCCTTGACCACCAGCCACTCGTCGGCGTGCCGCGCCGCGACCTTGGCGATCTCCGGAGCCACCATTCGGCACGGCCCGCACCACGAGGCCCAGAAGTCGACCAGCACCGGAACGCGCGACTGTTCGATCAGCTCTCGAAGCTCGTCGGCACGCTCGACCTCGACGGGCTGGCCGGGCTGGGGCAGCACCGCCTTGCACTTTCCACACTTGCCGCCGGCCCCCGCCTTGGTCAGCGGCACGCGGTTGCGCTGCCCGCATCGACACCGGATCTCGACGTGCCTGTTCATGGTCTCGGTCAACCTAGTGCCTTTCCGAGACGGGCCAAGGCCCCCCCGGCGCGAGCTGACTCTCGGAAGAATCTGCGCCCCTCGAGCGCTTTCGCGGCGCGCGTCGTCGTCCGCATCCACGCCCGCCGGCGTCGCCGTCACTCCACGCAAACGCGGAAGACGACCTCGTCTGCGACGCCCTCGTCGTCGGTGATGGTCATGGTCACCTCCCAAAGGCCCGCCATGTAGAGATTGACGGGATCGGCCACGTACGTCCCCTCGCCGAGCTCGGTCACCTCGGCCTGGACCGGGGTTCCGTGGCCGTGGTCGGGCATGAATGGCACCACCGAGACGCTCATGCCCTCCATCGGCGTGCCCGCGGTGTCGGACACCTCGAACGTCCAGGTGTTGTCGGAGCGGATGGGCATGGACGGCTCGGCATCCGCGATCTCGACCACCAGGCGCTCGCCTTGGTGGGCGAGCCCGATGCGAAAGTCGTCGGCCCGGGTTTCTTCGGCGCATCGACTGGCCTTCGTCCCGGCGTCGTCGCCTCCATCCTCGGAATCGCAGGCCGACGCGAGCGCGAGCGCTCCCAGACCCGCGAGAACACCGACGATGCGACGACGCCGCGAACCGGACGCGAAACGGAGCTGAGCCGATCCCATGGTGCGCCGAGCCTAGCGTGCCGTGGCCCCGGGGTCCAAGGTCGCGGCCCTACGGCCGCTTCGGTGTCGAGCCGCCCGCGTCAACCTGTCGCACCCACGTCGGAGCCTGCGCAGCGCGCCCAGCCCAACCTCGGACCCCCCCGCAGGCGAGCACACCCTGCCCACACGGGCCGCATCTTCGATCTGCGAACTTCGAGGCGCGCGGAAGCGGAGGTCGTGTGCCGCGAAGGCCCCGAACCGACCCCTTCGGCGAGGGTGAGCACGGGTGGTCGGGCTCGAGGTGGGCGGTGCCTCAGTCGTTGGTCGGGAGGGCGGCTCCGACCATGGGGGCGCCGCAGCCGTTGGAGCTGCTGACGCAGGGGCCGTAGCCGTCGTGGTCGACGGCGAGCTGTGGGGTCCACTCCAGCACCGTCGGTGCGATGTCGAAGACGGGCATCGAGTCGCGAACCGCAGGGTCGAGATCGCCGCTGTCGATCAGGTCGTCGAGGACGTCCAGGCCGATGGGTCGCAAGCGGACGCGCGTGGTCACCCGATCCACGTCCGTGCCTTCCACCTTGAAACGGCGCGCGCGCCAGGTGGAGGCGTCTCCTTGGGGGGAGAGGATCTCGGCGGCGGGCAGGAGCTCCGAGACGACCGACCGCACGTCCCAGAACATGTGCGCTTCGTGGCCCTGGTCGTCGAAGGCGTGGTCCCGGAACTGCCACGGTGGCTCCGCAAGTGCACTCAGCGGCATGTCGTCGGGCACCACCCCCGACGTGAACACCTCGGCGCCCTGGGACTCGACCCGCAGCTCCAACCAGGCCCGTCGGTCCTGCGTGGCACCCGAGGGCCACGAATGCGCGGTGAACTCGTTGTGCAGCCACACGTCGACGTCGGTGCCCCCGGTGCCGTCGGGATTGACGCAGATCGTGGCGCACAACGCCGTCCTGCGCTGGTCCTCGATGGCGGCGATCTGCTCGGCGCGCAGCAAGGGTCCCAACGTCGCGTCGGGGAAGTCGGTCAGGGCCACGTCGACCCCCACCATCGAGTGCGGGTGAACCAGACGGTCGCCGCGTACACCCGGAGCGTCCGCGATCGGTCCCTCGGTCGGGCGACCCATGTGGCAATTGCCGCACGACAGACTGTAGGGGGCCGGACCGCCGCTGAGCGGATCCTCGTCGGACATGAACGACGCCAGCCACTCGGCGTAGGTCCGCTCGAGGTGCACGCCCGCCGGGGTCACGATGTCGTGACAGCTCCCGCACAAGGCGGACGACTCCAGCGTCCGAGAGTCGTGCAAGGGCGAGTATGCCGAAGCGTGCACGTCGTTCTCCACCGGATCTTCGATGGAACCCTTCAGGACGTTCGACCGCGACAGCACCAGCGGGTTGTTGTGCGTGCCGTCCACCGACTCGACCGTGTGGCAGAAGTAGCAGGTCACTCCCTGCAGGTGCTTGGGGATCTCGTCGAGGTTCAGCCCGTCTTCGGTCAGCCCGAGCTCCACGGCCAGCGGCGCGTGGCACCGGATGCAGAAGTCGCCGAGCTCGCCGTTGGTCTCGCGTTGCCCGCGGGCATTCATGGCCCGAAACACCGGATCCTCGGCCGCGTAGGCGTGCATGCTGCCGAGCCACTCGCGATAGTGCTTCGGGTGGCACTCGGCGCAGGTCTGCGGATCCATCAGGCGCGGATCGACGTCGTCGAAGGAGCCCGTGTCCTGGTCGCCGGGCTCACGGCAGGCGACCAGGAGCAGCCCGCTCAGGACCAGGACGCTCGCTGCTCGGGGTCGTCGACAACCCACGCGGCGGAGCATCTCACGTTCCTCCCCCGACGTTCGCCGGGCTGGGCTCGCCCCACACGTCCGGGAGGGTACCCCCCGCTGCCGTCCGAGGCCATCGGAAGGCGCCCCTGCGACATTGTGGCGCGCACCCGCAGCGGTCTTGCGCCCCGCGCCGTGGGCGAGGGTTCGGGCCCGCGCGGGCCCACCGCGACGCGCCGTATCGGTGCGGGCAATCGCGCGCACGATGCCGCGCGACCGGCACCTCGCAAGAGCGCGCGCATGCGGACGCCGGCCGCTCGGGTGGCATGCGTGGAAGCACTTCGGTTTTTTGCCCATCCTGCTAGGCTGTCGGGGATGCAGCGCGGCCTCCTCCTCGCGGCGGCCGTGTGGCTCTCGCTCCCCGCCGCCGCTTTCGCAGCCAACGGCCTGCGTCCACGGACCCCCGCGGTGTTCGAGGACGTGCCCTGCGTGCAGACCATCGACAAGAGCACCGACCCGGTCTTCCACATCGAGTATGCGGTGCCGTACGACGACACCGATCTGACGGCCGACGAGCTGCCCGACAGCCGCAGGCAGCAGTTCTTCGCGCTTCGCAAGGTCCCGTTCGACTACGCGCTCCCCGTCTGGATCACCCAGGCGGACTACGACCGTGCCGAGCAAAACGGTGACATCACCAAGATGTTCACCGACGAGGACATCCTCGAGCTGAGCACCGCGTGGCCGGCGGGCACCTGGATGCGCATCACCCCCGACGACCCGCGGCTGCCGATCACCATGGAGCAGGCCGCCATGGGCGTCGACTGGGATCTCGCCGACGTCCCCGTCGGGACCTGGGTGATCGCGGCCTACACCTGGGAGCCCGAGAACAACCTGTGGTCGTACCGATTCGGCGTGATCCGGCTCGTCGATCCGAGCGACCCCGACTCGGGTGCACCCGCGGCGTTTCTGCAACCCGAGCCCAGCGCCGTGGCCACCGCCGGCGAGCCGTACCCCATCTCGGGGTGTGTCGCCGCCGAGGAGGGATCCACCTTCACGGCCTCGTGGGGGCCCATCGACGGTCTGCAGGAGCCGACCTGGGTTCCCTTTTTGGAAGGCGAGCCCGCGGTCGACGGGGAGCTGCACTTCGACGTCGTGCCACCCGACGAAGCGGCCGGGGGACGGATCAAGATCCGCCTCGAAGTCACCGACCCACAGGGACGCACGTACGTGGCCTTCTCTCCCTATCCGCTCGAGGTGCTCCCCAACCCGTCTTCGGACGGCGACGGCACCGCCTCCGAAGGCTCCGAAGACGCGACCGCCGGGGGCGACGACTCGGTCTCCGGCGGGTGCCGGCTCGCGCCGACGCCCGCTCCTTGGGCGCTGGTGGCCCTGGCCGCCTTCGTGGTCGCCATGGGGCGCTCGCGCAGTGCTCGAGCCGTGACGCCGGCTCACGCCCGCCGTCACCGTGCTGCAGTCGGCAGGCGCTGATCTGCGCGACGGCAGCCCGTGGCCGACGGAGCTTGCTATGCTGCGCTCGCGCCGATGCGAGGCAAGTCACGGGGTGCGCGGGCGTTCGTGGGCATGGGCAGCAGCCTCGGCGATCGGCTACGCACGCTCCGCGACGCCGTGTCGCAGATGGCTCGCGGAGCGATCCTCGCGACCCGTGCCCGGCGGGTGTCGAGCCCGTACGAGACGAGGCCGATCGGCGGGGCGCGAGAGCTGTTCTTGAACGCGGTGGTCGAGCTCCGCACCGAGCTCCCGCCGCTCGCGTTGCTCGGTGCGCTGCTCGAGCTCGAAGCCCTCCACGGTCGCGTGCGTGGAGGGGACGTCGTCGATCGCACGCTCGATCTCGATCTGCTCCTGTACGCCTGGCGGACCGACGACCGCGACGCAACGCCGGCCCCCCTTCAGTGGGAGAGCTACGACATTCCCGGGCTGACCCTGCCACACCCCCGTCTCGCCGCGCGGGACTTCGTGCTCGTCCCCTTGGCCGAGCTCGAGCCCGACCTTCCGATCCTCGGCCCGCAAACGCCCCGACAGCTCCTCGCCGCGATCCCCGATGCCGACCGCACGGTGATCCGCCGCTGCTCCGAGCCGCTGGCGCCACCCACCCTCACGGTCCGACCGCCGCGCGTCGGTTGAGCGCGATCGGGTGTCCGTCCGCGTGGATGCGGTCGTCTTCGACGGGCCTCGCACTCACCCGCAGCGCGAGTCGAGCTCCATCGATGCGGCCGCGCGCATTCGCATGTGCGCAGGCGGTGCCGCAAGCCTCGGCGCCTCGGTGGTGATGTCGTTGGTCCAGCCGGAGACGGTCAGACCGAAGCCGCCTCCCGAGCCGCGCTCCGAGTCCGCGCCACCTTCGAAGAGGCCGGCTCCAGCCAAGCCGTCCTCGACGAGATCGAAACCTGGCTCGCCCACACCCACCCACCGCCTATCCGGTCCCCCTGAGCCGACCGCAATTCGCTCCGCCGCTCCATCGTCCGACCCCGCGCTGAGCTCGCGGCTTGCCAGCGACGATGCCAACAGCGTTGTCACCCCACGCGACGTCTCGGGCACCCCGCTCGCCTTCGCGGCCCGTGCCACGGTCGCGCCTGGTTCTATGCCCGGATCCAACGCCGTTCACGAGGTTTCGGGGATCGCGTGGCATGCCGTTTGACGCTGCACTCGTGCGTCCGCCGCCCTGAACGTGGCGACCCACGTCGGGACGCCCGCGAAGACGAGGAACGATGAGTCGACGAGTGGAGTACTGCGGGCCTGCTTCTCGTCGTATCGTGCACCGACGAGGATCCTGCCAGCGGCCGCCCGCAGCCGTGTGCCGCGACCGAACCGCTTGCAACGGACGGGGACGACTACGGCCCTGCCTGGGAACCGCCGGTGCTCGTCGACCTCTTCGACGGAACGCCAAAGTTGGACGTTGAGACGACTTGGGATTTTTCCTGGTGCCTCAGGCACGTCTTCCCGAGAGCCAGTGGGTTCGAGCACACTGGCTGCGGCAACGGGTGTGGGATTGTTCGAACGGGTGCTACGCGGGATATTCGACACTTTATTGCAACTCGAAAATGTCTGCGCAGGAGGTGCCTGATGCGAGGTGTTCGGCAGACATTCGTGGTGGCGCTCGGTTTCGGCTCGGCGCTTGCTTGCTCCGAAAGGCCGCCGGCAAATGACGAGCTGTGTTTCTACGAGGATCCTGGATCGATGGCGGCGTCACACGGTTCTGTGACGACCTCAACGAGGAGATCCCCGAAGGCCCCCCCGACACCAAGCGAATGGTGACCCGGGTCATCAAGGCTCCCGATGAAGATGGATCTTGTCCGCCGTGCCCCGGTACGGAGCTCGATGAGGAGTTACTCGCGAGAGCGCGGGAGAGCGTCCATACGACGTACAACTGCGGCATCGACCACGTCGAGATCGTCGAGCTTCAGCGGGTGTGCCTCTCGACGCCCGAGCAAACCGGAGGCTACTGTAGCTACTGGGCTCGGTTCTGGTACAGGTGCCAACCGTGAACGTGGTCATGCCTACGATGAAGGTCCGACGAGACACCAAGAGAAGCGTGCGAGCACCGGCATCCTCATCGGAACCAGACGGCTACGCCGCACACACGGGGCTCGTGCGGCGAGGGGCTTTGGGTGACGGCTGGGGTATTCGGGCTCGTGAGGCCGAGCGGCGCTTCGGCGGGTCGTACGGTCGCCGCCACGGGCTTGTGCGTCGATGCCGAGACGTCGGCGGACGTCCTGAGTTGGGCTTTTCACGAGGATCGGGCCGTCCGCGAGGCGAGGACCGATGGGGTCGGAGGGCTGAGAAAGCTCACCGGCGCGAAGCGCCGCGAGGCGGCATGCTCCAGGCCGTGATGGCGCGTATTCGGGGGCTCGTCGGTGTGGGGGTGGGGTTGGCGGCCACCCCCCCGGACCCAGCCGGGTCCACCGGCTACACCCCGCCGCCGCCGGCGCCCCCGCCGAGGGCGACGCCGCCGGGGCCGGCCCCGGCGACGACCGCCCCCACCTCCGGTGCCCCCGCGGCGA
>CAZYSW010000212.1:0-9431 GCA_964650105.1 uncultured Nannocystaceae bacterium | reverse complement strand
CTCGTCGCCGAGCACGGTCTTCATCAAGCCGAGGGCTCGCTCCTGTTGAATGCTGACTGGCTCGCGCATTGCCAGGCTCCCACCTGCCGATTGTTTCGGCGGACCTCAATGTAGCTGCTCGGGTCGGCCACGAAAAGGCGAGCGCTCGGGATTCTCGTCGATGACTCGCGCCGCGTCGGAGGGCGCGGCGTCTCGAGCACCGCAGGTCGGCATCGACGAGCGCCGCCTGCGGTCGCACCCGTGGCGCCAGCTCGGGGCGCGATGACCGTGATCGGTTCACGTCACGCGTCGATGGATCCGGATCAGGCTCTCCTCGGCGGGGACGCCGAGCCGAATCGGGAAGCCATAGACACCGTTCGCCCGGTGAACGTACAGGCGATCCGTTCCGCGCGCCCACAGCCCGTGATCGGGGATCGAGGAGACCAGGCTGAGGAGGGTGACGGGGAGACCCAGGCTCACCAGTCCCACCTGACCGCCGTGTGTGTGTCCCGAAAACACGAGGTCCGTCGCGCCTGGCGGCAGGTGCCGGAAGGCACCGGGGTCGTGCAGGAGCGCCAGGCGCAACGCGTCGCTGCGCCGCGGCCAGGCGGCGCACACCTCCTGCAGGTGGGCCTGGCGACCGCGCCACACGAAGTCGAGACCGAGGATCTCCACCGGTCCCACGGGGGTCTCGACCGTCTCCAGCGCATCGATCAGCAGGCGGAGCCCGAGGCGCCGATAGGCGCGAGCGACGACCGCCCGCGCCTCGAGATCGTGGTTGCCGTGGCAGGCGAAGACGCGACCGCGTAGCGCGGCGAGCGGCTCGAGAGCCGCCGTCACGACGTCGTCGCGCTGCGACTCCATCGTCATGAGGTCGCCGGTGATGAGGACCAGGTCGGGGTCGCGGGCCACGGCGCGCTCGCAGATCCGGCGCAGGCGCGCGACCGACATGAACGGGCCCAGATGGGGATCGGTGATCTGCACGACGCGCAGCGGACGGTCGGCAGGGGCCTGCGCGGCGGGGATCAACCCCTCGGGATGGCGGGCGAGCCCGGGCACGTCGCGGCCGTCGAGGAGGACGTCCACCGTGGTCGGTCGCGTCCACGAGGTCTGGACCACGCCCAGCGCCGCGAGGACGAAGGGGATCTCGGCACCCAGCGGCGGAAGGCCCAGGGCCGCGACGATGGCCCACGGCAGGGCCAGCAGCGTGGCGGCGATGAACCAAAGGCCGGGGATGCTGATGCCCAGGCGAAACCATGGCGGGCGCATGGCCGGCCGAAACAACAGAGCCGCGAAGTGGATGCAGGCGGCGAGGTGCACCGGCCAGACTAGAGGGCCCAGCAGGATCAGATGAGGACGCAGCGCGAACCCGACGAGGGTGGGCAGACCGAGCGCGACGAGGACGAAGATCGCGAACGGACGCGAGCGCCAGACCCAGGCCGCGACGACCAGGCCCAGATAGGCCACCAGGGACGTGCCGAGTGCCGCATCGATCATCGCCGGATCCCCATGGCACGCGCGACCGCGGTTCGGTCGGGGCTCGCCCCGCGCGGCGCTCGGTTGCGACGGCGGGGTTCAGTGTTTTCTAGCAGCTCGGCCTGGTCGATCTGTCCGACGCCGCGGCGGGGTCGGGCGTTGGCTGCGCAGCCGTGCGGGTTCGCCACTCGACCACGATGCGAGCCCTTCGGGGTCCGGTGGGCCGCCCATGTCCAACCTTCCGGCCCGACGATCCCCGGCTCGCTCGGATTGCGTGACAGGCCCGGCGCCACACGGTAATTTGCGTCTCGTGCAGCGTCCCACCGCTCCTCGAGCCCCGGGGCGGCTCGCCGCTGCGGCGATCTGCCTGGGGGTGAGCCTCGTCGGGTGCTCCGACGCGGAGCCCAGGGCCGAGACCGACGCGCTGGAAGGGGACGGGTTCAGGCTCGGGCGCGTGCACGTGGTCCTCGAGCCGAGCGCCGGTGATGCGCTCGACGACGAGCAGCTCCAGATCACGGCGAGGTTCGCCTTCGTTCGCGGCCTCGACGAGGAGTTCGTGCGGGCCCGCATCGACATGCCGCTGTTGCCCGACGAGATCCTGCGGCCGACGATGTGCACCATCGACGACCAGCTCAGGACGTTCGAGGCGGACTCGGGCGACAGCAGCGAGATCCGCGAGTTGGTGCTGGTCGATGCCGGAGACCTGCGGGTCCACATCGGTGACGAGCGCGTTCAGGTACCGCTGAGTCTGGTGGCCGACATGCTGCCCTACATGTCGGGCGTCGAGTATCACTATTACGGCGAAGGCCCGAGCATGGCCGACACCGACGGTGACTCGGTGGTCGTGGAGGCGCACGGCTCTCAGACCGAGGAGCTGCCCCCGTTCGTCGCCGAGGGTGTCGTGCCGCCCGCGTTGCACCTGCGGCTCGACGAGGGCGATCTTCTCGAGCTCGAGCAAGGAGCGCTGGTGCTGCGCTGGGATCGCGCGGACGAGGCGTCCGCCAACGCGACGATCAGCGTTCGCTTCACGGGGATCGTCGGCGACGACTCGATCGGCAACGACATCACCTGCGTGTTCGCCGACCGCGGCGCGGCGCGCATCGATCTGCAGGCCCTGCGCACTTACGGCCTTTCCCACGCGGCGACCGAGCTCCGCGTGAGCGCCAGCAGAACGCACCGCGGCACCTTCGATGCGGGCGACTTCACCGGCAGCGAGCTGGTCGTCGAGCGCCGCAGCCACCTCGCGATCCCGCTTTGACGAACGCCCTCGCGAGCGCGGATCCGGGGCCTGGGGTCAGCGCCAGTCCGGCTCGGCGACGTCCTCGGCGATGAGGTCGGCGACGGTCTTGCGCGGGCGAACGACCGCATAGCGGTCGTCCTCGACGAGGACCTCGGCCGCCAACGGGCGCGTGTTGTACGTGCTCGACATGGTCATGCCGTAGGCCCCCGCCGACAAAACCGCGAGGAGCTGGCCCTCGGTGACCGACGCGAGCGGGCGGTCGCGGGCCAAGAAATCGCCCGACTCGCACACCGGTCCGACCACATCGACGACCTCCACCGGCGCGTCGGCGGGCGGGAGCTCGACGGGGACTACGGCGTGATAGGCCTGGTACAGCGCGGGGCGGAGCAGATCGTTCATCGCGGCGTCGACGATGACGAACGAGCGATCCTCGCCTTGCTTGCGCTGCAGCACGCGGGTCAAGAGGACGCCCGCGTTGCCGACCAGATAGCGGCCGGGCTCGAGCACGAGCTGCAGCGGGAGATCGGCGGTGGCCTCGGCCAGCGCACCCCCCCAGCTCGCCACGTCGAGCTGCCGATCGTCGCGGCCGTAGGCGATGCCCAGACCGCCCCCGAGGTCGAGGTGCTCGAGCGCGATGCCACGGTCGGCCAGCGCCGACAGCAGCCCGCGAAGACGGGTCAGGCTGTCGAGGAACGGGGTGGCGTCCATGATCTGGGACCCGATGTGGCAAGCGATCCCGACCAGGTCGAGGGAGGGGTGTTCGTGGGCACGCAACGAGACGTCCAGGGCATCCCGCATGGCGATGCCGAACTTCGACTCGCGTAGACCCGTGGCGAGGTAGGGGTGCGTGTCGGGATCCACGTCGGGGTTCACCCGCAAGGCGACACGGGCGCGTCGTCCCGCGGCCGCGGCTCGGGCCCCCACGCGGTCCAGCTCGCCGGGGGATTCCACGTTGATCGCCTTCACCCCGGCCCGCAGGGCGGCATCGATCTCGGCATCGCTCTTGCCTACGCCCGAGAACACGATCTTGCCGGGCTCGATCCCGGCGGCGAGCACCCGTTCGAGTTCCCCGCCCGACACGATGTCGGCGCCGGCCCCCAGACGACCGAGCAGACGGAGGATCGCCTGGTTGCTGTTCGCCTTGACCGCGTAGCAGATCAGCGTGGGACGTCGGCCGACGGCATCGGCGAGCGCCCGGTAGCGGTCGGCGATGTGCCGGCTTCCATAGACGTAGGTGGGTGTTCCCACGTCGCGCGCGACGCGGCGAAGGTCGGTCCCCTCGACCCGGGCGACGCCGTCGACGTAGCGGAGGGCGAAGCGATCGCCCGCCGAGGTCACCCAGGCATGGTCGGGGGCAGCCGAAGACATGCACGCGCCTTGCCACGTCTGTGCCGTACAAGTCAACGGACGTTGGTAGCGCGACTGGGGGAACGCTCGGGTCGGTGCTAAGCTGGGATCGTCACCTCAGGTCCCCGGCACAGGAGGTTGCCTATGCAGCAGAAGAACGACAGCACCGTGAACCGCTCACACCGGGCCCATGGCCCAGGAGGTACCTCCTAACCGGCGAGGGCCTCACCGGCGGAGCCGTTCTTCGCCGGTGCGTGCGGGCGGCGAACACTGCGCCCGCCTGGCCCCGACCAACCCGCTCCCGCGGGAGCCTCGGGCCGCCTCGCGCGGCCGACCCCGGGACTTTCGAGTCCCACCCCGGCACGGCCGCCAACCGTGCCGACCGGCGTCCCCACGAATGGTCGTGACGGCCGCCAGATGCGTCAATCCACTGTCGGGCCACCCGGCCCGCCACTGAAGGAACCGGTTCGCACCCGAGGTGACCCCGCGCGGCGGAGCTCCGACTCCGCCGCGCGACTCGTCTGGGGGGGCGGGTCAGTCCTCGTGGTCGATGTCGATGAGGTGACCCGAACGGCGTCGCTTGGTCGCGAGGTCGAAGCGGTTCTCCTCGCGAGCGGGTCCCACCAGCGACACCCGGCGGGCGATCTCGATGCCTGCGCGCGACAGACCTTCGACCTTCTTGGGATTGTTGGTGTGCAGCTCGATGTTGCGGACGCCGAGCGCATGCAGCATGCCGGCCGCGACGTCGTAGCTGCGCAGGTCGTCGTCGAAGCCGAGGTGGAGATTGGCCTGCACGGTATCCATGCCGCGATCCTGCAGGGCGTAGGCCTCGACCTTGTTGGCGATGCCGATGCCACGCCCCTCCTGCCGCATGTAGAGGAGGACACCGCGGTCGGATGCGGCGAGGCGCTTCATCGCCAGGTGGAGCTGCTCGCCGCAATCGCAGCGCAACGACGCGAGCACGTCTCCGGTGAGGCACTCGGAGTGCACGCGCACGGGCACGACCCCCGGTGCGGAGAGATCGCCTCGCACGATCGCCACGTCGTCGAGGCGATGGCCCTCGGCGTCCTCGAAAGCGACGACCTCGAACTCACCGTGTTGGGTGGGCAACTTCGCCCGTGCGACTTCGGCAATGCTCGCGACCGCGGTCGGAAGAACGGTCACGCTGCTCGGCTTGCGAGGGGACACCGTCTCAGAACCCCCGGCTAGCATCCACGATGCTCTGGTAGAGCTTGCTGGACGAGACGATGCCGGCCTCGATGCTCTCCACCACCAGGTCTAATAACTGATCTTGGTCGAGACGCAATACGTCATAGTATCGCTGACGGTCGATCGCGTGGATCGTCGCGGGCCAGTACCCCTCGTTGACGAGGATGTGGTTCATGGCCAAGCGCGCGACGCGCCCGCTGATCTCGGGCCACGGAAAGATCCGGATCACCTCGCGATGCACCTCGACGGCGAGCTCGATGGGATGCGCGCGCTTGCACTCCTCGGTCCGGAACCAGTCGGTCAACTTTCGCATCCGATAGCTGATCTTGTCCGCGGGGGCGAGGTCGTGGAAGTACATCCGGTGGATCGGGTTGTCCTTGCGGTATTGGACCTGATCCTTCTTGTCGGAGGGCAGGAGAATCTGATGCAGCTTCTTGGGCCAGTCGAGGTTCAGCGTCAGCCGCTTGCCACGGGAGTCGAGCACGTACTGGATCCCGTCTCGCACGGCGATGATGTGGTTGTAGGCGGGGATGAGACTGGGTGCGCTGATGATCTCGTCGTCGGTCGCCGCCTTGATCTCGGCGACCTGAAGCACGCTGCCTTCGAGCGCGAAGTCGTGGTAGATCCACGACATCATGAATCGCTCGTCGAAGGTGACTCGCTGAGGCGGGGACAGCATCCCCAGCTTCTCCCAGAGCAACTCCGAGGACTCGTGAAGCTGGCGATAGTTCCTGGCGCGCGGGGGCATGACCAACCTTTGAGCTGCGAGCGGTGGACGCCCCGGCGGGGCGAGCAGCGACGAGCGAGGCCGCGGTGAACGCTGCGCGCGTCGCCCTCCGGGGCGCTGCGGGAAGCGCAAGCTACTGATTGCCTCTGGTCGGGTCAACCGTCAAACCCCTAACTCGGCGTCATCACGACGGAATCCGGTCAAGCCCGCCTTCGCCGCAAATTTGACCCCGCCCCGCCGGCCTGGCAGGGCCTTGATGTGCGGTCCGACCACGTCCCGGTGCTGGCGCGCGAGGTCTGCGAGGCCCTCGCACCCTGCTTTCCGGGGGTGGGCGAGCCACCGGCGGGTGTGTTGGTGGACACGACGTGTGGCCTGGGGGGCCATACGCTCGCCCTGCTCCAGAGGTTACGCCCTGCACGCGCCGTCGCGTTCGACCGCGACCCGGCGGCGCTGGCGGAGGCTCGGGCCCGGCTTGCGGGGGCCGCATGCCCGATCGACTTCGTCCACGCCCCGTTTTCGGCCCTGGCCCCCACCCTGGCCGAGCTCGGACTGGAGGCGGTCGCCGCCATCGTCGCGGACCTCGGGGTCAGCTCGATGCAGCTCGACCGCCCCGAGCGAGGCTTCTCGTGGCGCGCCGACGCGCCCCTGGACATGCGGATGGATCCCAGCACGGGGCCGAGCGCCGCGGAGATCCTGGCCACCATCGACGAGGCCTCCCTGACGCGTATCTTGCGCGACCTGGGTGAGGAACCGGACGCCCGGCGCATCGCCCACGCCATCGTGGAGGCGCGGCCGCAGACCACGACCGCGTTGGCCGAGGTGGTCGCGACGGCGATGAGCGCACGACAGCGACGGCAGCTCGGTCGCCGCATCCACCCTGCGACGCGGACCTTCATGGCGCTGCGGATCTACGTCAACGACGAGCTCGAGGAGCTCGATCGTCTGCTCGAGGACGCACCGCATCGGCTCATGGTCGGCGGCCGCCTGGCGATCATCACCTTCCACTCGCTCGAGGATCGACGGGTGAAGGCGGCGATGCGGGAGGCGAGCCGTCCGCCTCGCGTGCCCAGCGGGCTGCCGGTCCCGGAACAGGAGCTGCCGCGGCCGAAGTTCTCGATCCCCAGCGGGTACGCGCGGGGCATCACGCCCTCGGCCGAGGAGGTGGCCGCGAATCCGCGGGCCCGCAGCGCTCGCTTGCGCGTGCTGGAGAGGACCGCCGCATGACGACGCAACCTTCACGACGCCGTCCCGGACGAAGACAGGGTGTCGCGGCGCATCCCCACGGGTGGTCGCGCGCCACCGATGGCCGCCGCGAGGTGCTCGGACCGACCGAGGTCGTACGCCGCCATCGGAGCGCACCGGCGGGGACGTCGATCCTGCTGGCCTTGATCGTCGGGGTGCTGGCGGCCATGGGAATCATTCGCGTCCGCGCGACCACGCAGATCCTCGAGTACGGGGCGCAGATCACCGAGCTGACCGAGGAGCACGCCCGCTTGCAGGAGCAGAAGCGGCGCCTGGGGGCCGAGCGCGCGTACCTCCGTCACCCCGCACAGATCCTGGAGACCTCGCGCGACCGGCTGGGGCTGGTGCCGATCGCCCCCGAGCTCGTCCAGCAGATCCGGCTCGTCGAACCGTCGCCCGCCCCCGAGCAGCCATGAACGTTCTTCATCGTCAGACCCCGCTGGTGCGACCCATGGCCACGGACCTTCGGTCGGTCCGGCGCCGCGCGTGGCTGGTGGGCGCCGTCTTGGCCTGCTGTCTGCTGGGCCTGGGCTGGCGCGCCTACCAGATCGCGGTCGTGCATCACGACCACTACGCGGGTCAGGGCAACCGCCAGCAGTTGCGGACGTACAAGGTCGACGCCAGCCGGGGGGAGATCGTCGATCGCAGCTACATCGCACTGGCCGTCACCGACCGGATCTTCAAGATCGTCGTCAACCCGCGGCTCATCTCGGCGCAGGGCAAGACCGACGAGGTCATCACCGCGATCTTGGACCTGTTCCCCGACGAGGACCCGGCCTACCTCCGCGAGGAGCTGGCGCGCGACAAGGCGTATCGCCAGCTTCGCATGCAGCTCGACGACGCGCAGGCCCGACGCATTCGGGACGCGCGGCTTCCGGGGGTCGCTTTGGAGCGGATTCCCCATCGGGTGTACCCGCGCAAGCTTCTGGCCGCGCACCTGCTCGGCCGCGTCAACGGTCAGGGCAAGGGGAACCTGGGCATCGAGTACGGGCTCGACGAGTACCTGCGCGGACGCGATGCGATGAGCCCGGCGTACTTCGCCCGGGGGCAGAAGCTGCTGGTCGGTGGGTTTCCCGATCCGGCGGTGTCGCGCGGGCACACCGTGGTGCTCACCATCGACTCGGCCATCCAGGCCATGGCGGAGGAGGAGATCGACACGCTGGTCGCGAACTGGACTCCGGTGAGCGCCAGCGTGGTGGTGCTCGACCCGCGCAGCGGCGAGATCCTGGCGATCGCGAGCCGGCCCACCTTCGATCCCAACCACCCCATCGCGACGCTGGAGCAGACCGTCAATCAGGCGGTGCAGCGAGACTTCGAGCCCGGTTCGACGATGAAGGCCATCACCGTGGCCGCGGCGCTCGAGCAAGGAGCGGTCCGCAAGGACGAGAGCTTCTACTGCGAGAAGGGCAAGTGGCAGTACACCGAGGATCACGCGATCAGCGACACCAAGCCGTCCGAGTGGCTGAGCGTGGCGGAGATCCTGGCGGTGTCGTCGAACATCTGCACGACGAAGATCTACGAGCGCCTGGGCAAGGAGAAGATGTACGGCTGGGTGAAGCGCTTCCACTTCGGCGAGCGCCCGCCGGTGGAGCTGCCGGGCGCCACCCCGGGGATCTTGGCCCCGTGGAAGAGCTGGTCGGACATCCAGGGGGCGAACATCTCGTTCGGCCAGGGCATGACCGCCAGCCCGCTGCAGGTCGCGGCCGCGTTCGCGGTGCTGGCCAACGACGGGATCTACAACCCGCCCACCATCGTGCGAGACATCATCGATGCGCAGGGCAACTCGGTTCCGCTGACGCGGCCGCAGCCGCAACGGGTGGTGCGTTCGGCCACTGCGGCGACGGTGCTCGAGATGCTGCAGAACGTGGTCCACAGCAAGAAGGGCACCGGCCGCAACGCGCTCATCGAAGGCTACCGGGTGGCGGGCAAGACCTCGACGGCGCAGAAGGCCAGCAAGAAGGGCGGCTACGCCGAGGACGAGTACTTCGCGTCGTTCGTGGGTGCAGTCCCGGCCGAATCGCCGCGGGTCGTCATCCTGGTGAGCGTCGACAACCCGGTCGGTGGGCACTACGGCAACGAGGTCGCGGCACCGACGTTCGCCCGCCTGGGCGCGCGCGTGATGGAGCACCTGGGCGTCGAACGGGAGGACGGTTCGCGCCCGACCCCCGATCCGATCGCGCTTCTGGCCGTCAGCACCGTGTTGGCCGAGGG
>CAZYSW010000211.1:9085-9496 GCA_964650105.1 uncultured Nannocystaceae bacterium | reverse complement strand
GTCGGCGAGCTCGGCCAGGACCGCGCGCGCGCGGTCGAAGCGACCGGTCTGAACGCAAGCATCGAGCAGCGCCTCGCGGGCCGCCCGCTCGAACGCTTCGGAGGGCAGCCCTCGATCCCCCGGCTGCTGGGAGAGAGCCGCTTCGAGCAGGGGAACCGCCTCCTCGGGTCGCTGCACGTTGAGGAGCTGGCGAGCCACCAGATAGCTTCCGAGCGCCCGGTGCTCGGGGTGCGCCTGGATCCGAAACGCGGCGAACAAGCGCACGACGGGGCCCGAGACCGCGTCCTCCTCGCGTTCGAACGGCGAGAAGTACTCCAGCACCAGCGGCGCCAGCTCGGGGTCGATCGCTCCCGCGTGCTTGAGCTGGACGATCCGGCTGCGGTCGTCGCCCAACGGTAGAGCGAGCGCGCG
>CAZYSW010000211.1:0-9075 GCA_964650105.1 uncultured Nannocystaceae bacterium | reverse complement strand
CCTTCAGCGACACGGTCAGCTCGGGCTCGTCGGCGAGCATGTGCAACAGCCCGCGTGCCTCGTCGATGGATCCAGCCAGAACGAGGGCCTGCGCCAGACCGAGGCGGTGCTCGGGCAGCTCGGGCTCGAGCGCGCACAGCTCCCGGTGACCCGACACCGCGTCCTCGAGGCGACCGCGGGCGTGCGCACGAAGGATCTCGCGGCGCACGGCCACCACGCGGTGCGCACACGGACGCTGGAACACCGAGCGCCGTTGAAACCGTTGCGCCTGCGCGGCCACGTCTTCGTCGCGAATCCCCGGCCGCGTGCGCAAGAACGCCAGCCAGTCGCGCTCGAGCGCGTCGAGGGAGGTTCCGTACGCCGCCTCGAAGTCGCCCGCAGTGCGATAAAGCGTCCCCATGGCCCCGAATCCGTGTTGCTCGATGAGCCACAGGCAGAACGATCCGGCCGCCGTGTAGGCCACCCGAGACGACCGCGTCAGGAACCCGGGCCCCATGATGTCCGCCAAAGGCGGGCGCTTGTCCAGGCGATCGAGGACCGCCGCCTGATCGTGCAAATCGAGCCGATCGGCCGGGCGGGGGGCGAGCGCGGTGGCCAGCCCCTCGATCAGCCCGACGTTGATGCGCAAGCCGTCGAGGCTGACGCCGAACACCGGATCCCCCACGGTGGCTCCGAAGACGTGGGCGAGCTCGTGGTGCAGCACGGGGTGGGGGAAGGGCCGATAGTCGAGGTAGATCTGGCGTCGCCAGGGCGCGGCGACCTGCACCCGACCGGCGCCCATCAGGGCTCGCTTCTGCTCGGGGCCGGCGAACACGAAGCTGCGCACCTTGCCCTCGGGGGCCCGCCCGGTGAGCGCCTCCAAACGATGCCATGCGAACTCGTGCTCGGCGGCGATGACGTCGATGCTGCGCGCAGCCGGGCTCCGCGGGGGGTAGTGGATGACGAAGTGCTCTGTCTCCCGGGTCTCCGACAGCACCTCGGCGATGCTGTCCACGTTCGCGGTGAACCCCAACCGCGCCGCACGGGTGCCGATCGCCATCGATGCGAGGGCCGCGAGGATGACGGCGGTCCCGATCGCCCACGACCGGGCACGCGCGGTGCCGAGCCGCGCGTCCGCCGGAGGCCATCGCAGGCGCAGACCGTGCGGATCCACCAAGAGGTGCCACCCGCCCAGCGCCGCGCCCCAGGCCAGGAGGTTGTAGCCGCGAAAGGCGAGGTACGTCCGGCTGATCGAGACGCCCTCGTCGTAGACCGAGCCCGAGAAGTAGCCCCAGAAGGGGTCGTAGGCGAACACCACCGGATCCGCATAGAGCCGCCACAGGCCGACGACGAGGCATGCGACCAAAGGGACGAGACCCCACGCGAGCTGGCCGGGTCGTCGCCGGCCCACGACACCGCCCCAGATCCCCGCGCCGAACCCCATGGCGGCGGACAGCACCGGGCCCATGACGAAGAACAGGAGGCCGCCGAAGTAGTCGCACCCCGGCTGCCACAGTTGTCCGGCCGAAACGATCCCCAGCGCCATCAGGGCGAGGAGCCCCAGCTCTCGCCCTCCATCGAGCGCGAGGCGCAACAAGGGCACGTCCGCGCCGTGGGAGTCTCGCGCACGCCACCCACGGACCGCATCCACGCCGACCGCCACGCCCGACAAGGAGGCCAAAGGCGAGAGCACCAGGCCGTTCTCGTAACCGACACCCCCCACCAGGGGGACGAAGGTCAGCGTCGCGCAGACGAGGATGGTGAGCCAGCGACGACGCACACGAGGGTCGCCGAGGTGGCGCACGACGGCCCGGCGCGAAACCACGAAGCCAAGTATATCCTCGGACGCAAGCGAACCCGCACGATCTCCGTGGTGCGCCTCGAGGGCCGCCCGACGCTCGCCCGATCCGGCGCATCGTGTCGGCACGAGCGCCGACGCGGAATTTCGGGGGGCGGGCCGACATCCATGGGGGGAAAACGCTCGCCGAGCGGCGTGGCGGTGCTCCGGCGGTGTACGATCCCCACGTGCGCTACTCGGCATGGTTCCGTTGCGCGGCCGGATGCGAGGGGCGATGGCCGCTCACCGAGGTCATCTACCGGTGTCCCCATTGCGAGGGGCTGCTGGAGGTCGCTCACGATACCGACGCGCTCCGCGCCCGCTCGCCCGCGGCGTGGATGAAGCTGTTCGAGGAGCGCTACCTACGAACCGCGTGGCCGTACGGCAGCGGCGTGTGGGGCAAAAAGGAGTGGGTGCAGCCGCACGTCGCCGACCACAACGTGGTCTCGCTGTACGAGGGGGGCACCAACCTGCTTTGGGCCGAGCGCTACGGGGCCGAGCTCGGGCTCGAGGACCTGTGGATCAAGCAGTGCGGCGTCAGTCACACGGGGTCCTTCAAGGACCTGGGGATGACGGTGCTGGTCTCCAGCGTGAAGGAGATGATGGCCCAGGGCGTACCGGTGCGCGCGGTGGCGTGTGCGTCCACGGGCGATACCTCGGCGGCCCTCGCCGCCTACGGGGCGGCGGCGGGGATCCCCGTGGTGGTCTTGCTGCCGCGGGCCAAGGTGACGGCTGCGCAGCTCGTGCAGCCGCTCGCCAACGGCGCGATCGTGTGCAGCCTCGACACCGACTTCGACGGCTGCATGCGCGTCGTGCAGGCGCTCACCGAGGACAAGAGCATCTACTTGGCCAACTCGATGAACAGCCTTCGCGTCGAGGGGCAAAAGACCATCTCGATCGAGATCGTCCAGCAGTTCGACTGGGAGCAACCGGACTGGGTGCTGGTCCCCGGGGGTAACCTCGGGAACGTCAGCGCGATCGCGAAGGGTTTCGAGCAGATGTACGAGCTGGGCCTCATCGCACGCTACCCACGCCTGGTCTGCTGTCAGGCCCAGCGCGCCAATCCCCTGTACCAGGCGTTCATCCGTGCGCGGGCCGAGGGGCGCCCGATCGACGTGCGTGACTTCGAGCCGGTCCAGGCCCAGGCGACGCTCGCCTCCGCCATCCAGATCGGCAATCCCGTGAGCCTACCCAAGGCCGTTCGTGCGCTGAGGCTCACCGACGGCCTCGTGGAGCAGGCCTCGGAGGCCGAGCTCGCGAACGCGGCTGCCCGCGCCGATCGGACCGGGATGTTCAACTGCCCACACACGGGTGTGGCGCTCGCGTGCCTCGAGAAGCTCGTGGCCCGCAAGGAGATCCAGAAGCATCACCGCGTGGTGGTCATCTCGACCGCGCACGGCCTGAAGTTCACCGAGTTCAAGGCCCGCTACCACGAGGCGCGGCTCGATTTCGAGGCCCGCCACGCCAACCGACCCGTCGAGATGGGCAGCGATCCCGCCCAGGTCATCGGTGAGCTCCACCGCATCCTCGACGTGCGAGCCGGCGCACAGCAGCCCTAGCGGGGGCGCGGAGACGTCGCGCGAGGGAAGGGCGCTGCCGTCGGGCGACCCCGACGAGGCGAGACCGAAGGAGGACCGGGCGTGCGATCCCCCGCCCGCCTAGCCGCGCTGGTCGATGTCGACGTAGTCGCGCTTGTCGGGCCCGATGTAGATCTGCCGCGGCCGTGCGATCTTCTGCTCGGGATCGTCGAGCATCTCGTTCCACTGGGCCAGCCATCCGGCAGCGCGGGGGATCGCGAACAGCACCGGGAACATCTCCACCGGAAATCCCATGGCCTGGTAGATGAGGCCGGAATAGAAGTCCACGTTGGGGTACAGCTTGCGCGAGACGAAGTACTCGTCGTCCAGGGCGATCTTCTCCAGCTCCAGCGCGATGTCCAAGAGCGGGTTGCGTCCGGTGACCGCGAACACCTCGTCGGCGAGCTTCTTGATGACGCGTGCCCGCGGGTCGTAGTTGCGGTACACGCGGTGGCCGAACCCCATCAGGCGGGTCTCGCCGCTTTTGACGTGCTTGACGAAGTCGGGGACGTTCTTGACGTCCCCGATCCGGTTGAGCATGCGAAGCACGGCCTCGTTGGCCCCGCCGTGCAAGGGGCCGTACAGAGCCGCCGACGCCGCAGCCAACGAGCAATAGGGATCGGTGAGCGAGGATCCGACCGAGCGGGCGGCGTTGGCCGAGCAGTTCTGCTCGTGGTCCGCGTGCAGGATGAACAGCACGTCGAGCGCGCGCTCCAGGACCGGGTGCGGCTTGTACTTGGGCTCGGCGATCTTGAACAGCATGCTGAGGAAGTTCCCCGCATAGCTGAGGTCGTTGTCGGGGTAGACGTAAGGGCGCCCCAGCGAGTGGCGATACACCCACGCCGCGATGGTCGGCATCTTGGCGATGATCCGAACGATGTTCTCCTGGCGGATCTCGGGGTTTCGGACGTCCTTCGCGCTCGTGTAGAACGTCGACAAGGTGCCGAGGAAGGCGACGAGGCGCCCCATGGGGTGCGCGTCGTAGCGATAGCCCTCCATGCAGGTCTTGAGGAACTCGTGCACGTAGGTGTGCGTGGTGATCTCGTTCACCCACGCGTCGAGCTGCGGCTTGGTCGGGAGCTCGCCCTGGATGAGGAGGTAGGCGACCTCGAGGTAGGTCGACTTCTCCGCGAGCTGTTCGATCGGGTAGCCGCGGTAGCGCAAAATGCCCTTGTTGCCATCGATGAACGTGATCGCGGATCGGCACGAGGCCGTGTTCATGAACGCCGGGTCGTAGCTCATCAGGCCGAAGTCATCGTCCGAGACCTTGATCTGCCTCAGGTCGATGGCCCGGACGGCGCCGTCCTTGATGGGGATTTCGTACGTCTTGCCGGTCCGGTTGTCGGTGATCGTGAGCGTATCGGGCATCGGTAACCCCCAGGAAAGTCGCGGAACTATAAGGGTTCCGCCAGTGAAGGCTCAAGCCGTCCTTCTCGTGAACGGCAGTGAAACGCGCGAGCGCGGCCGGGGGAAGGGAGGCTGTGGGACCGCTTCTCCGGCGGGGGCCGGCGTGCGTCGAATCAAGAAGGCGGCAAGTCCGGGATGAAGACCTGCCACCGGTCGACGGCAGCGCCGTTGTCGTCGACGCCCCCTACCAGGAAGGTCGCGCCCGTCGACATCGTAACCGATGCGCCGCCGCTTGTGCGCAACGGTGTCGCCTGCGGTTCGGTGACGGCCAAATCGGTGCGGGCGATGCGAACCCATCGGCCCGCGCCTTGCGCGTAGACCGCGGTCTCGTCGGCCAGCAGGAGGGGGTCGGCCATCGCGGCGGGGAGGAAGTCGGGCAGGACCTCCACCGCGAGGGGAGTCCCGTCGGCGACCGGCCCCACCGACACGAGCACCGCGTCGGGCGTCGGGGCGTCGTCTCGCGTCCCGCCCACGCAAAGGACCTGCAGGGTCGACTCCGCGCCCTTGGCGTCGAGCAGAAGGCAGGCGGCGTTCGACCACGCGCCGGGCGGTCCGGCCGCCTCGCCGGTCTGCACTGCGTACACCAGCGGGAGCGCCGGATCGTCACCGCCCACCAAGAGAGGCGTCTCGCCCTCGTCGGTCTCCGAGCGCGTGGCGTGAACGGCCGTGGCCCCGCGCCGCGGTCCATCGAGAGCCCAGTCGTCCACGATCGCCACGTCGGGCTGCCCGTCGACCGGAACCAGTCGGACCCCGACCACGTCGGTGTGCGTGGCGCCGCCGAACAGCAGGAGCGTGGTCCCGGCGACGTCGACGAGGTGCGCCGCGCCCTCGCGCGCACCGGCCTCCGAAGAGCCCGAAAGCGCGAGCTCGATCCAGGTGTCGGACGCCGGGTCGTAGCGATGCCCCGACAGGCCCTCGTTCCACGCCAGACGCTGCACGCCTCCCAGCGCATCGCTCACCAACGCGCCGTCGCCGGGATCGGGCAGACCGCGGCTGCTGCTCAGTCGTGCGGCGGGCCGTAGCTCGAGCGTGGGCTCCTCGAGGAACGCGGTCGTTCCGTCGCCGGCCAGGGCCACCAGGCCCCACCCGAACGCATACGCGGCAAGGGTCCCGGGATCGGGCGTGTCGAAGCGTTGCGGGAAGGTCGACAACGTGCCGGGATGGCCCACGAACACCTGCATGCCCAGGCCGGCGGCGGTGGCCCAGGTGAAGCTCGTCGAGCGCCCCCACGCCAGGAGCGTCTCGCCTTGCGCCAGATAGATCGAAAGCGTGCGCGGCGTGCTGTCGGGCTCGAGCTCGAAGGCGAGGGCGAAGTCCAGCCCGGCGGTGGCGACGGTCTCGGTGAACCCGTCCGGCGACAACACGACGCTCACGTTGTCGGTGGCGGCGACGCGGCTTTGGTCTTCGGGGAGGACCATCCCGATCTCGACCGTCGTCGTGATCGGGTCGCATGCCGCAACCGCCGTCGCGGTGAGCAGCGCCACTGCGAGCAGACCGAGGCGTCGGCATACCGTCGGGGCGTCGATGTCCCGGATGCGCAACGTCTTGCGCTTGCTCGACGTGCCCTGCCGCAGCTCCACCGCCTGCCGGGGCCGTTCGACGAGCGAGGCCACGAGCTCGACGAGCGCCGCGTTGGCGGCCCCGTCGACCGGGGGTGCGGTGAGCTGGATCTTGATCCGGTCCCCGTGCACGCCGACGACGCGGCTCCGGCTCGCGCGCGGAACGACTTGGACGTCGATCTCCACGTCCTCGCCCGCCTGCCGAACCGCGGCCGGAATCATCACCTCCTCTTACCACGGGCCGAAAGACGGCGATCGCGCGGACGGCCGTTCACCCGATGATCATGTCTTCGCGGCGGCCGCTCTGCCCGGATCGAAAGCGTGACGGATCCCAGCGGTCGAGCATGGGGTGGCGCTCGCCGGTGGCCAAATAGCGCGCCAGAATCCGGCCGACCGCCGGCGCCATCATGAATCCGTGGCCCGTGAAGCCGCAGACCTGGATGAGCTCGGGCAGCCCGGGCGAAGGACCCACGATCGCGTCACCGTCGGGCGACACGTCGTACGGACCCGACCACTGACGCAGCACCTGCAAGGAGGCGGCGAGGGGCATGACGCGACCGAGGGCGTGGCCGAGCCGAACGAGGAATCGCAGCGAGCTCCCCAGGTCGATGGACACGTCGTCGGGATCGCCGTCGTGGGGCAAGGTGATGCCCGCGACGATCTCTCCGCGGGTGCTCTGCGAGAAGTACAACCCCGTGGCGAGGTCGACGACCAGCGGATCGAGGAAGGGTTTGAGGGGCTCGGTGGACAGGATTTCGTGGCGGTGGGGACGGTTGGGCAGCTCGATGCCGAGGCGGCGGTTCAGGCCGGCGCTCCAGGCTCCGGTGGCGTTCACCACCCGCGTCGCGGTCATGGTCTCTCCGGTGGAGAGCCGAAGCGAGAGCCCGCGACCGGTCGGCTCGATGCCCACCACCTCGGTGTGGGTGCGGACCGGCACGCCGTGCTTGATCGCCTGCGCGGCATAGCCCCACAGAAACGGCCAGGGGAACACCACCCCGTCCTCGTCGTTGTACGCCGCCACCCGCACGTCGCGAACGTCGAGCTGCGGCACGATCTCCTGCGCCTCTTGGGGGGACAGCAGACGGGTGGGGGCGCCGACCTCCTGATGGAGCTCGGCGTTCCGCATCAACCGGGCCTCCCCCTCGGGCGTGCGGGCCAAAAAGAGGTAGCCTCCCTGGCGAAACCACAGGTTGATCCCGAGCTCCTGCGCGAGGTGGCGGCAGATCTCGATGCTCTCCATCATCAAGCGTACGTTGCCCGGGTCGCCCCACTGCATGCGCACCCCACCCCCGTTGCGCCCCGACGCTCCGCTGACCAGGTAACTCCGCTCGATCACGGCCACGCGCAGCCGCGATCCCGTCGCGAGGTTGTACGCCGTCGCCAGGCCCATGATCCCACCGCCCACGATCGCCACGTCGACGGGGTCGGGGAGGGGGACCGAGGGGCTGCCCATGGCGGCGACGCGCTCGGCGTTCACGACTCCGTCCCTCCCTCGGGGTCCTCGGCCGCCGCGGCCAACGTGCCGAGCGTCACCGGCTCGGTCGGCGGCCGGGCCGTGAACGGTTGGATCGATTCGGGATCGGCCAGCCCGCGCGAGCACAGGATGCTCGCGAGTACCGACATGCACTCCTTGCCCTGACAGGGGCCGGTCCCGAGCCCGCTGTAGCGCTTGATCTCCTCGATGGTGTGCAGGCCCAGCGTGAGGACGTGCTCGATCTCGGTGAGCGTCACGTCCTCGCAGCGACACACGAACGTCCGCCGGGTCACGACCGCCTCCGCGCCTTGCCGCTCGCCGCCGCGCCGAGGATCGATCGCGCGACCCGGCGACCGTCGTCTGCGGCCGCGTCGGGCCCCATGAAGCCACAGACGTCGCCGGCGGCCCACAGCGTCCACGGCCCGTCGGTGCGGCACCGGCCCGCCTCGTCACGCTGGACCGCGAAGCCCGCCCCGTTCCAGCGTACGGTCGCGCCCGCCTGGCGCGCCAACTCGTAGGCCGGGGCCGGACTCGCCGCCATCGCGACCACGCCACACTCCACCTTTCGGTCCCGCAGTCGGATCCCCTCCACACGATTGCGACCGAGCACGGTCTCGACCGCATCGGGGGCGATGGCCTCCGTGCGCAGGGCTCGGGCGCAGGCCTCCGCGGCGGGGCCGGAGCCCACCACCACCGCGGGCTCGACCAGACCGGTCTCCGTGCTCGCGAGCAGGCGCACGAGTCCACGCGCCGCCATCACCCCGGGGATGTCGTTGCCGGGCACCGGCACCATCGGATCGCGCGCGCCCGTGGCGATCACCACGTGCTCGGGCTCGAACGTGTACAGGCGGGTCGCTCCGGTGAGCGGCCGATGGGCGGCCGCGAACACGCCTTCGGCTGCGTACGCTGCGAACACGCCCGTACGCCAGGCCGCGGGCAGGGCGAGCTCGCCCGCGGGAGGACCGTCGCGATCCACCAGATACACGTCTCGCCCGGCCGCGTGCAGCATCTCCGCCGCAGCACGACCCGCGGGACCGGCACCGACGATCAGCACGCCGGGCCGCAGGCGAACGACCTCGCCGGGCCGATCCGGTGCGCGGTCGGGAAACAGGCCGAGCCCCGCGAGGTTGCGCGCGACCCCCTGCATGATCTGGTTCGCGAAGCGTGGGCGAACCATGAAGTGGTGGTGATCCATGCCTGGACCGAGCACCTTGTCCGCCAACGCGGTTGGATCGGGTCCGG
>CAZYSW010000210.1:0-9504 GCA_964650105.1 uncultured Nannocystaceae bacterium | reverse complement strand
GGGGAGGGTGGGGCTGCCGCCGACCATGTTCGACTGGCCGAGCAGAACGATGATGTCGAAGCCGACGTCATTAGGGTCGACACCGCCCTCGGGGATGCTGCCGGCGCGGGCGTAGAGGGCGTCAGTGACGGCGCGGGTCTCGGATGCTGGTTCACTCAGGACGTTCGCGACGGCCTGGTCGGTCAGGGCGCCCGCTTCGGACGCGGACTGGGCGGCAGCTGCGGCGGACTGCGCGGCGGCCTCGGCCTGCGACCGGACGTAGGCCTGCTGTTGGTTGAGCGTCCCGGCGTCGAGGGGCGTCTCGGTGCTGGGGTAGTTCTTCCACTCGACGGGCTCAACGCTCACGGACGCCTCCAATGGGGGTGAAGAACTGGACCCCCGTCACCGGGGGGCGGTACGCTCCGCTATATGAACAAGAAGTCCGTGGCTGTCGGCGCCGTCGCTTTGGCCGTCGCCGTGGCCGGGACTCTCACCGCCGCGGCGTCCACTACTGGCGCAAACACGCCGACCGTGGCAGTGGAGTCAGCCAGCGCGCGCGCCATGGATCAGGGGACCTACCTGGCGATCATTCGCGGCATGATGGCTACCCGCGCAGAGCACGAGCGCACCGACGCAGAACTCATCGCGAGCGGGCGGAGCATCTGCGCCGACGTCGACGCCGGGGCAACCATGTCGACATTCAACGACCAGATCCGGGAGATCGACGGCGACCAGGTCTTCTACCATGTCGCCATCAGGTCATCGGTATTGACGTTCTGCCCCCAGCACCGGGACATTCTGGACTAGCGAGAGAACACCGCGATCCCGCTGATCTGCGCGATCCGCCCCGTCGTGGCGGACGATGCCACTGACGCGCGGACCTGCGCGGCGAGCGTGATGGAGCCCCCGGAAAGCCCCGTGAGGTTTCGGGCGTGAAGCGCAGTCTGCCCAAGGTTGAGGTTCGCCAGCCCGCCCATTTCGTCGCCCGCCTGGCCGTCGATAACAGCGCGCACCCACCCACCGTTCGGGGCGGAGTCCTGAAAGTGCATGCTCGCCCACGCGACAACCGACGCCCGCGTGAAGCCGGAAGGGACCGGAATGCTCGTGGTCGCCTTATTGCTGTGTGACGTCGAAACCGTCCACCCGTCCTGAGTGGACGGGGCGGCGACGGAAACCGCGACAGGGTTCGCCAACTCGTCGTTGCCAACCGACCCCGGACGCAAGAACAGTTCGCCGATCGCCACCCGGCTAGCATTCATCGCCCACCCGGTGGTGCCCGCATCGCCGGTTGACAGGTTGCCGTCGAAGTCAGCCGAGGCCATTTCTCCGGCAACGACTGCGGAGCCGTTGACGTCGAGGTCGCCGGAGAACTCGGCGTCACCACTGACGGCCAGGTCCCCGCCGATCTTGGTCTCAGCAGCGACGTCGAGCGTGCCGTCGAACGACGCCTGCCCCGTAGAGGACAGGTCGCCGTGCACCGTCAGCGACGAGTCGATCGTCATACCCTCAGCGCTGATCGAGATCCCGGCGGCCTTGAGCAGCCCGGACGGCAGGTCGCGCAGGCCCCGTTTCAGCTCGGCGACCTTCGTCAGCAGCGCGTCGACACCGTCGGTCGGTCGGCGGGGCGTGTCGCTGGATTGTGGCGGGCCTGCCCACTCGCTCATCGTGCCTCCATCACCGGGGCGAACTTGAGGTTCACGTGCTCACCCATGCCCCCGGAGACCTCGAGCACCCTGGCGCGGTGGAAGCCGGCGGGGAGCATGAGAGACAGGTACGGGTGATCCTCGGGCACCCACACGCGCGCCCAGTCTCCGGGACGATAGGTGCCGAGCCTCGGCGACGCTGACGCCTGAACGGTTGCCGACCAGGTGGCCCACGGCCGCAGCGACGCCCGAAGGGCGCTTTCGGCGTGCGACTGCAGGGTCGAGCGGCGACCGACTGTTGGGCGCGAATCGGCGACCTCGGTGAGCGGGAAGCCCGCGTCTAGCAGCGCCGGGTCCTCTGCGCGCTCCATGAGCAGCGCCGACTCCATGCCCTCGCCCGTGACCCACGCCCGCTGCGCCAGGCCCGTTGCGTCCCGCTCCACCGACAACCCCGACACGCCACCCTGGGGCACCCGGGAGTCCCACACGTGGTCATCGCCGCGCTGGTGCAGCAGCGGGTCACCGACGCGCATCACCCACTCGATGCCGAGCCGGTCTGCGGTCAGGCGTGGCTCGAACGCGATGTCCGGGCCGTTGATGACGCCCATGAGTTCGTCCAGGCGTGCGCCGAGCGGGCCGAGGTCATACCCGTTGTACGTGCGGGTGTTCGACCCTGGCGTCTCGTCAGGCAGCACCACGGGAAGCTCGCCGCCCGCGTGGGACATGGCGAGCTCGATGAGCCGCTTAGCGATGGTGCCCAGCGACCCCGTGTACGTGGCCGACCACGACGCCGCCGCCGACCCTGACGCGACCACGCCCACCACGTACCGGTGGTCAAACAGCGACCGCAGCCCCGACGCCTTCACCGCCAGGATGCCGGTGGTCACGTCGTAGGAGTGCGCCCAGATCGGACCCGCCTCCAGCACGTGGTCACCCTCCAGCACCGCCAGGAAACACCTCGCGGGCTCTATGGCAGAAAGGAGCTCGGGGCGCAAACCGTCTCCGGGCTTCCACACGGGGGCGGCTGCCTCCGGGTAGGTCTCCAGCGACGGGAACAAGTCAGGGCCTGGGTACAGGCCGCCGACGAACGAGCGCTCCAGGCGACGGAAGTCGTCGGCCACGAGGGGGATGCCCACGGTGATTTCGCCAGCGCCGCGGTGCACCATCGACCACGTGGCGCCCGATACCGGGATCTGAGTGATCCGGCGGCCGGTGCGCACCTCGCCGACCATGACGGAACGCATCAGGCTGTGCGCTCGATCGCGAAGAGAGACGCCGAGCCGGAAACTTCAAGCGCCAGGCTGCCACCCGAGTTTTGGAAACCTTGGGCGGTGAAAATCTGGCCCGGCGCGACCGGGCCCTCCCACTCTGCGCTGACATCAGTCGCGTTGCTGGTCAGGGCCTGCGCCCTAGAGGTCACGAGGGCGACCCCGTCGCGCACCACTCGCGCAATCCGGATGCCTGTGGAGTTTGTGGCGTAGGCCAGCCTGACTCGCACGCGCACCCAGCCCGTGAAGTTCACCGTGTATGAGGAGCCGCCGGAGGTGATGTCTGAGACGGGGAGTCCCGTAGCGGACACCGACTCGTTCCAAGAGCCTATCGTCGTGAATTCCGAGTTGGGAATGATGGAGGCGGTGGTGCGTGAGCGGGCGATTCGGCGTAGCCCCGTCCCGACAACTGTCGCCGGTGAAGCCGTCTGCGTGATGGCGTTTCCTGCCCCCGCCGTGTCCGACGCGCCCGATGACATCGTGTTGCGCGCGAGCTCGAGCGCGCCCGTCGGGATGGTGGGCGCGATCGGAGTCGACGCGGCGACCCCCTTCGCCACAGCAACGACCGGCTGTGAGGAGGTGTCGGCGTTCTCCCCGTTCGACGGGTGCAGCGCGTAGATCACGTCGATCCGCGACAGCCCAGCACCCGGCGCGACGTCCGTCGGAACCGTGATCGGCCCGTCGTTGCCCCACAGGTGCAGCCCGTCCGACCCGCCACGCGACGTCACCCAGTGGGCGGCGTTCACCTGGTACTCGAAGCCGCCCGTGCCCTGCACCAGAGGGGACGCCGCACCGGGCAGCACCCCCGGACCACTGAGTAGGCCAGCCAGGCCCTTGCGGACATCGATCGGCTCCGTGCCCGTGCCGTCATCGTCCAGGGCCGCACCGATGCTGCGGAACAACGCCATGTCAGTCTCCTCAGATCACCAGAACGCCGGGCGCACAGACGCGGTCATAACAGCCGACGTGAACGCACCACGCGGCACAAACGCGAACTCCGACGCCCCACCCGCAGGCACCGGAGCCCAGTCCCGCCACGTCAACCGCCCACCCCGGTCCGCCACCCCGTCGATCACCGCCGTGCCCGTCGCCGCATCGAGCACCAGCTGCGAACCCGCCGGAACAGGCCCCTCGAACACCAAGCGCGCACCCGTGCCGACCGCGATGATCTCGAAGCCCTCGTCGGGGACGGGGCCTTGAATCTCAAACTGCGGCCACGAGTCCGCCGTGCCGCTGTTCACCAGCTCGACGCGGCCTGTCGCCGACACCTCGCCGTAGTCGAGCGCGCCCACATTCGCGCCAGCGCCGTCTGAGTAGAGGGGGAAACGCAGGCCGCCCGAGCGGACAGGGAATCCCGTCACGCCCGAGACGCGCTCGGCATAACGCAGAGGATCCGGGGCGTAGAAGGGGAGTTGGTAGCGCACGGTGGTCGACCCGCGCACCCACTCCACGGTCGGCTCGGCGCCCAGCCGCACCGACGCCGTCAGCGTGCCGTCGTCATCGTCGGTGACCGTGAAGTCCCCGAACGTCCCATCAGCCAAGACCGCCGCGAGACGGCGCTGCACAGAGGCCGCGACCGCACGCGACGGGCACAGCACGGCGCCCTCAATGACGGGCAGCCGCCCCTCGCGCCATGCGCGCTCCGCGAACGTGCCATGGCCTGCCGGGCGCCCGACCGCCTCACCGCGCACGGAGACGCCGCCGTGCCACCCGTCGATACGCGACAGCACCCATCGGGCACCGTCGCCGCCGGTGACAGCAGGCGAGCCGACCGTGATACCGCCCACGCTGACCGTCGTCGTCATCCCACCATCGCCATCCTCAGCCGCGCGTCCATCGCTGCCACGGCCGCGTCAGCGTCCAGGCCGGAAATGTGGACAGTCTGCTGCACACCGGGACGTGCACCTGCGGACACCGCCTCGGAGGGCTCGTACCGCACCGCCCCTGCGGCAACAGCTGGCGGGGCTTCTACCAGTCGCCGCATGCGCCGGTCGAGGTTCGCCTGCTCAGCGTCGACCCCACCGATCAGGCCCTCGACGAGGTTCCCGCCGTACTCGGCGAACACCTTCGAGGGTGAGGCGATGCCCATCGCCAGCTTGAACGGGCCGACGATCCACCCCGGCAGCTTGTCGAGCATGAACTGCCCCAGCCGGGACAGGAGCGACGTGGCGCCGTCGATCAGGCCCTGGATCATGTCCCGGCCCGAGTCCCACAGCATCCGGCCAAGGTTGCCCAGCGCGCTCTTGATCTTGCCGGGGATGCCCTTGACGAAGTCCACCAGAGAGTTGAACTTCTCCACAGCAGCGTCCCGCACGTTCAGAATCCAGCGACCCACCTCACCCGCCAGGTTCCCGAGCGCACGCAACCCATCCATGAACCGGCCCGGGATGCCCTTCACCCAGTCGACGATCGCGTTCCACTTCGATACGACCGTGTCACGGATCGAGTCCCAATGCTTGATCAGCAAGCCCGGCAGCGTCCAGTTCATGAACGCGTTGACGATCCACTCCAGCACCCGCCCGAAGAAGTCCTTGATGCCCTCCCAGGCGGTCGTTACGCCTTCGACGATCGAGTCCCAGATCCCGGCGAGCCAGTCGACGATGCCGTCCCACACGCCCTTGAGCCACTCGACGACCGCGTCCCAGTTGGCGATCAGCAGCACCAGGGCCGCGATCAGCGCCACGATGCCCAGGACAATCCACGTGATCGGGTTCGCCAGCAGCGCGGCCGTCGTCGCCCAGATCGGGGCGGTGAGCGCCCAGAACGCACCCACGAGGACCACGCCGATGAGGGTCGCAAGCACCCCGAGCGCCCACTCGTTCTCACCCAGCCAGTCAGCGAGCGCGTTGAAGTACGGCATCGCGGACTGGAGCGCGTCCCCGAGCGCGTCGAACACCTTGGAGCCAAGCGGCTCCAGCGCGGCAGAGGCGTTGTTCTTGACGATCTGCCACTTCTCAGCGAACGTCTGCGTCTCCTGCCCGACACCCAGGATCGTGTCAGCGGTGATCCCGCCCACCGCCGCCATGTCGTCCAGAGCGAGCGCGCCGTCCTGCACCGCACCGATGAACTGCGTCGCGTTCCGGGTGCCGAACACCTTCCCCGCGAGGTCGATCGCCGCAGCCTTGTCGCCCGCGTCGAGGAAGCCCTCGATCTCGCCCACCGTGCGCTGGAACGCGTCGGCGGGCTCCTCGCCGTCCTTCGCCAGCCGCACCAGGCCCATCGACAGGCCCGCCATCATCCCGGACGCGTTCAGGCCCGCCTTGTCCAGGTTCCCTGCCAGCGCCGCGGTCTCGTCGAAGCTGAACCCGAGGTTCTGCATCACCGGGGCGGCGCTCTTGACGCTCCCGGCGAGGTCGTTGATCCCGATGCCCGTGGCCTGGGACACCTGGAACAGCCGGTCCATCGCCTGCTCGACGTCGGCCCCCTCGATCCCGAAGGCGTTGAACGCGGCCGTCGTCTTGGCGATGTCGACGTCCTCACCGAGGATGCGACCGGCCTCGAGGTACTGGGAGGCGATCGTCTCCAGCACCGGGCCTGTCAGCCCCAGGCGGGTGTTCAGGTCCGCGACCGCGGTCCCGATGTCCCCGATCTCGGCCGGGACGGTCTTGGCGACGTTCTCGACCGAGTCGACCAGCCCGTCCAGGGCGTCGCCCGTCGCGCCCGTGCCGGTGCGGATCGTATTGGTGACGTCCTTCCACGTCTCCCCAATGCCGTACAGCCCCTTGGCGGCCAGCGCCACACCAGCGAACAGGGCCGCCGGCCCCAGGTGCTTGAGCAGGGACGCCTTCATGGCCGTGCCGGACGCCGCCCCAGCCGTCGCGCCCGCCGACGTGGCGGCAGGGGTCAGCTGCGACGCGATCGCGCCCTGAGCGCCCTGCATCGAGGGGACGAGCGAGACGTAGGCGGTAGCCAGCTCGACTGCCAAGACGACCACCGCCCCTCTGTGTGTGTCAGTTGAGACTCGCCCCGGACCACCAGGCGTCGAAGTCCTTGATGGGGATCGGGTCGGACCCGAACTTCTTCTCGTCGGACTTGGCGCCAGGGCGCGGGATAGGCTTCGGCTTCGGCGCGGACGCCTTGCCCTGCCGCTGCCAGTTGCCGACCTCGACCGCGTCAGCCACGACAGCGGTCAAGTGCTCCAGCAGGCCCCACTCGGCGTCCGTGCCGGCCACCGCGCGCACCAGCGCCGACGAGCGGGGCAGGTTGTTGACGATGACCCACAGGTCCCGCCAGGTCAGGCGCTCCGTGCCCAGGTCGTCGAGACGGAGGCCCAGGGCGATGAGGTCGTACTCGACGGCCTCCTCGTACTCGTCTAGGAGGTCGAGGAGGCTTCGGATTCCCCCACCGTGACCTTCGAGTCCTCCTGCCACGCCTGGATAAGCTGGCCGAGCTCCTCGGAGTTGAGGGCGTCGACCTTCGCGATGGTCGCGTCGTCGGAAACGGCCTCCAGGATGGAGAACATCTGCTCGACCTGGGACTCCTTGCGGACCCTGCGGATGACACCCACGGGGATGTTCTTGAACTTCGGCAGGCTGATCTTCTTACCTGCCTCGGTGGTGTAGTGGAACTTCTCGGTAGCCATGACGCGGAGACCTCTCATGCGGAGACGGACGCGGAGACCTGGGTGAAGCAGCGGGCGGGGGCCGGTCTCCGCACGAGAACCCCCGCCCGCTGGTCGTCAGGCGGAGGTCACACCGTCATCCGTATAGATGTAGATCGAGTTGCCGTCCGCGTCCGGGTACGTCGAGAGCGTCACCGGGAGCGTGATCGCGCCGGACTTCACGAACGAAATCTCACCCGTCTCGGTGACCTGTCCGTCGGGGACCACAATCAGGACACGGTTCTTGCCATCCTTGATCTTGAACACCCAGGACTTCCGGGGCATCTCGTGCGCACCGATCTGCACCTCGATCTGCGTGCCGTGCGTCCCGTCCGCCGGCGTGACGAACACGTGGTCGTCGCCGAACGCGTTCTTCAACGACTCCTCGTTGATCTCCAGGTGCGCCCACGAGAGCGTCCCGTTGAAGGACTCGAGGATGCGGCGCACCAGAGCGCCGGACCAGTCCGTGATGTCCGTGGTGGACCGCTCCGGGGTCAGCGTGACGCCGTCGGACGACACGTAGCCGGAGTCCGCGAACGCGGGGTCCGGGGTGTCGACGGCGGACGTCGGCAGGTCCGTGCCGATCGGCGCGGACAGGATGGCTCCGGTGGTGGCCTGATCCGGCGCACCCACCAGGACGTTCTTGGCTTCAACAGCCATAGCGATGCCCCTCTCAGGCGGTTTGCGGAGACCGTGAAGGGGGTTGCGGGTGGTGCTATGCGGCGGTGCCGCGTACCGCGACCAGGAAGGTCGCGGAGTATCGGGAGAGCGTCGGTGCGTCAGGGTCGGGGTCCAGGTACGGGCCGGAGAGCTCCACAGCCTCGTACACGGGCACCTCACCCATGACCCCGGCCCGCTCGGCAGCGTTGATCAGACCTCGAACCACGGCCGCGAGGTTCGCCGCCTGACCGCCGGTCTTCGCGTAGCACTCGACGGTGACCTGGGCGACGTCGGTCACCAGGTCGCGTGACGGCCCGCCGGTGCGGCGCACGTACACCATGCGCGCGGGGAAGGTCGCTGGCTTGATGCCGGTGTGGACCTTCGCCGTGGCGTAAGCGGGGCGTTTCGCGAGCTCGCCCTCCAGGTACAGGCGCACGACGTCCTCGACGTCCGGGAACACGATCACCTCGGCCTCAAGCTCGGACATCGGTCACCCTCTCCCTGCGTCGATAGCGCGCGTGAGCGTCTTGTCGCGTGCCTCAGCGCGCATGGCCTCGGGGGTGCCGGTGCGCACCGACGCGCGGGCGCGGGTCCTGCCGACGCGCACGTCCACGTCCATGCCGTCACCCGCGGCGTTCGCGATGGCCTTAGCGCGGCGCTCAAGGTCGGCCTGCACCCCGGCGGACTTGAGGATCGCCTGGAACCCGGCAGGGTTCATCTCGATACGGACCTTGGAGGCCACGTCAGCCCTGCCAGTCCACGAGGTACACGATCACGTGGTTCAGGTAGCCGCTGATCGACCCTGACCAGCGCAACGGCTCGCCCTCGACCTGGTAAAGCTTGCCGTCGATCCGGGCGCCCCAGTGGGCCGTCACGGGCGTCCCGTGCGGTGCGAACACCGTCCACCGGATCGTCACACCTTGACGGGCCAGGATCGCCTCCTGCGACGCTCCCGGCTGCACATCACAGCCCGGCACCACGTGGTCGGTCGTGTCGTCCCAGTCCGGCACCAGCGTGCCCCGGTCATCGACCAGGGCGGGCTCGACGAACGTGACCGTCTGGGTGCCGAACACCGTGCTCACGGGCGCGGCCCCAACTTGAAGCGAGCCAGGACCGCCCCGCCGCCCACCGTGTCGTCGTCGACGAACGTGACCGACCGGCCACCCATCGACTCCTGCCGCACCCGCCGGTGCGCAGCCGACGCGATCAGCGGCAGCAGCTCGGGCGGGCACGCCTCGTACCCGTGAACCACGTCCACCTCGACCGCACCGAACCCGCACGGCCAGCCGGCGCGACGAGACAGCATCCCCGCCTGCGACATCCGCCAGCCCGTCAGCACGCGCGGGGAGTCACC
>CAZYSW010000209.1:0-9528 GCA_964650105.1 uncultured Nannocystaceae bacterium | reverse complement strand
GTGCAAGACGAGCCCGACGGCACCGCCAAACGAGAGCTCCCCTTCGACGCCCGGCAGTCCGAGTCGGCGCCCAAAGACGACCCCCAGCTCGAGCGCCCCCAGGCCAAAAAGCTCCGCCTCGACGAGGCCATCGACCTCGCTTTGGCCCGACACCCGCAGATCGTCGCCGCCCGCGAACGGGTCAAGACCGCCAAGGCCCGGGTCGGCCAGGCCCAGGCCAGCTACTACCCGCAGATCAACGGGACCTTGCAGTACGTCCGCGCCACCGAGATGGGAAGCACCGCATCGTTCCACTCGATCCCCGGCATGTCTCGGGTCGGCGGCGCGATCCGTGACGGCGTCGAGACCCGCCACAGCTTCAACAACTTCCTGGCCGCGATCGCCGTGCAGCAGGTCCTCTACGACTTCGGTCGCACCCAGGGGGCGGTGGCCGCCCAAAAGGCCCGGGTCAAGGCCGCCCAGATGGAAGAGGTCCTCGCGCAGCAGACCGTCACCTTCGGCGTGGTCCGAGCCTTCTACGACGTGCAAGCCGCCCGCGCGGGCGTCGAGGTGGCGCGAGACCTCCTCGAGACCGCACGCGGCGTGCTCGAGCTGACCGCGAGCGCCAAGGCGGCCGGGATGCGCGCCCCCAGCGAACGCGCCCGCGCCGAGGCCGACGTCGCCGCGGCCGAGGTGCGCCTCATCGAGGCCGAGGCCGAGCTCGAGCTGGCCCGCAACCGCGTCGCCTTCGCCGTCGGGGCGGTCGGCGAGGCCTACGAGCCCGCCGAGCAGCCCCTGCCGATGGACGAGGTCCCCACCGAGGCCGAGTGCATCGCCGTCGCCCTGGAAAATCGACCCGAGCTCGGCGCGCTGGACTTCGAGCGAGAGGGGCTCGAGCAGGATCTCCGCCGAACCAAGGCACGACGCTATCCGCGGCTCGACGCCCTCGCCTCCATCAACAGCCGCGGCCAGTTCTTGCCCGCCGCCGGCCAGGATCCCTACCACCGCTTCAACTGGAACGCCGGCGTCGTCCTCAGCATCCCGATCTTCCAGGGCCTGCTCGTCAAAAAGCAAAAAGAAGAGATCGAGGCCCAGCTCGACACCCTCGGAGGCGGGCAAGAGGCCGTCCGACAGGCCGTCGTCTTGGAGGTGCAGCAAGCCCTCGCGCGGGTCCACGCCGCGGACGCGGCCGAACGCGCCAGCCGCAAGGGGGTGCGCGCCGCCACCGAAGCCCTCGAGACCCTGCAAGAGCGCTACGCGGGCGGCCTCGCCAGCCTCGTCGAGCTCACCGACGCCCAGGACACCTATCTGTCGGCCCGCCTGCGCGCGGTTCGGGCCGCCTACGATCGCTACCTGACGCGGGCCGCCCTCAGCCTCGCCATGGGCACGCCCATCGGAAAGCCCGAGCGGCCGCGCTGAGCCGTCGGTCCTCCATCGTTCGCAACCACCCGATCGCGGAGCTCCGACGCGCCGCCCCTGCTCGGGTGCCGCGCTGCTCGTTCAACCCACGCGATCGCCGGCGTGCTCGAGCAACATCTGCACCTTGCGAACCAGCTCGCGGGGGCGAAACGGCTTGTTGATCCAGTCCGCCTTCGACGTGTGCGGCGGATCGATCTCCGCCCCGTTGGTCTCGAACCCCGACATGAACAGGATCGGCAGCTCCGGGTGCAGCTTCCACAGCTCGGCGGCCAACGTCCGCCCGTCGCCGCGCGGCATCACCACGTCCGTCACCACCGCGTCGAACGGCAGCGGCCGGGTGCGCGCCATCTCCAGCGCCTCCTCCACCGTCTGCGCGCTCATGGTCCGAAACCCCCAGCGCCCCAGCACCGTGCACACCGTGCGCCGCACCAGATGCTCGTCGTCGACCACCAGCACGGTGGCCTCCAGCGGTACCTCCCCCGACGTCTCCGCCTGCGGAGCTGCCGCCGCTTTGGCGCCCGTGTCCGCCGCCGGCAGGTAGATCTTGAACGTCGTGCCCTTGCCGAGCTCGCTGTACACCCAGATCGTCCCGCCGCTTTGGCTCACCGTCCCGTACACGTTCGCCAGCCCCAGCCCCGTCCCCTTGCCCTCCTTCGTGGTGAAGAACGGCTCGAAGATCCGCGCCTTGGTCTCGGCATCCATCCCGATGCCGGTGTCGGTCACCTGCAGCACCGCGTGACTGCCCAGCCGCGACCCCGGGTGCGTCTGCAGGTCGTCCTCGTCCAGCTCCTGCTCGAACGTCTCGATCCGCAGCGTCCCCCCCTCGGGCATCGCGTCGCACGCATTGATCACCAGGTTGACGATCACCTGCTGGATACGCACCGGATCCACCAGACACGCCGGCGTCTGCTTCAGCTCGAGCTGCAGCTTCACGCGGTCGGGCACCAGCCCCCGCAGCATCGTCTCGATTCCCGAGACCAGCGCCTCCACCTGCGTCGGTCGCGGCTCCATCGCCTGCCGCCCCGCAAACGCCAAGAGCCCCCGCGTCAGCGCGGCCGACCGTTCGATCGCCTCGCGCACCTGCCCCAGATACGGCTCGGCCGAGTTCCCCGCGCGCAGCTCCTCGAGCGCCAGCTCGCACCACGTCTGCATCACCAGCAGCATGTTGTTGTAGTCGTGCGCCAGCCCCCCGGCGAGCTGCCCGATCTGTGCCAGACGCCCGGCCTGCATCGCACGCTCCACGCTCACGTCCAGCGCCTGCCGCGTCCGCACGTGCTCGGTCACGTTCAGCGACATGATCAACACGCCGCTGGGCACCGGGTACATCCGCAGCTCGAAATGCCCGGTGTGTCCGTCGGGATACGTGAACTCGTTGATGAACGACACGCTTTCGCCCCCCTCCATGCACGTCCGCAGCCGCCGGAACATCTCCGTCTGCGCGATCCCGGGGTACACCTCCTCCATGCGTCGCCCGATCAGCTCCTCGCGCAGCCGCTCCGACTGATCGAGCGCCGCCTTGTTCAGATAGACGTAGCGGTAAACGCGGTCGACGATCTGACAACCCTCGATCAGGTTGTCCAACACGCTCTGCAACCACGGTTGCGGGCTCGAGAACACGGGCAAGGCGAGGAGCCGATGCTATCGCACCCTCCCGCCGGATCGGGTCGCCCGCGCCGCGTACGAAAAATTCGTAGGGCGCAATTGAGCATCCTCCGGCCGCCCGGCCGCCCACCCGCGCCACGGCGACCTTCGACCCACGCGCGCCTCGTTTCGACCCAGGTCGCGCACAGCTACCCGACGTGCTGCAGCACGTGCCGCGTCCGCGCCCTCACGGTCTCGCGCGCCGCAGCCAAGATCGCCTCGGGGTCCGCCATCTCGTGCCACGTCTCGACGAATACGTGCTCGGGCCCCCTCGCGATCCGCTTCACCTGCAACCGCACCAGCGCCGAGTCCAGCACCCACACCCACCGCACCAGCCCGCGCTTGTGCGCAAAGTCGATGGTCTCGGCCAGGATCGCCGCCCCTTCGGGGCTCGTCACCCCCCATGCCGCGCACGTCGGCCAGCACCACGAACGGCATCTCGCGATACCGCAGCACCGCTCGCATCAGCGCCTCGGCGAGCTCCGCGATCTCCTGCTCGCGCACGAATCCCGCGATGCGAATTCGGATGGTATCGCGAGCGTCGTCGTTTTCGACCCAGAACATCGGCCAGTGCTGGCCTTGCCCATCGCCCCTCTGCCCGCGATCTGAAGCGCGCCGCAATGCGCGGGCTCCAAAGCGCTGCAGCCCACGTCGATTTCGCCGCGATCCGCCCCGTCCCAGCCCGGGATCGCCCCGCTCGGCCCCCCTCAGCGCTCCGCCCACTTCGGGGTACCATGTCTGCTCGATGCTCCGTGCCCTCCTTTGCGCCGGCCTGCTCTTCACCAGCGTGAGCTGCTTCGCGAGCCCCCCGTCGGTCGGGTGCACCCCCGGCGACATCGGCTGCACCTGCACGGCCGAAGGCCAGTGCGGCCCGGATCTCGTCTGCAAGCAGAACTACTGCATGCCCGAGTCCTGCACTCCCGGCGAGCTCCACTGCGCTTGCGACCAAGGCACCTGCCAGCGAGACCTGGTGTGCCTCGACGACGCGATCTGCCTGCCCCCCGACGACGACGGCTCCACCACCGGCAGCGAGGACACCTCGCCCGACCCCACCCTGGGCACCTCCTCCTCCGACCCCACCCGCGTCGGCACCCTCGAGACCACCGACGCCACCCACGACGAGACCACCGTGGAGCCCTCCTCCGACGTCGATTCCGGCGCCGACCCCTGCATCCCGGGCACGGCGACGTTCGACGACGTCGCCCCCGGCGTCTACACGGAGGTCGTTTCGAGCGGCGCCCTCGTCTATGGCTCGCTCCATGGCGACGTCGAGGTCGTGGACCCCGTCGCCAGCAGCCCATGGCCGTTCGAGAACCACTTCGCCATCGTGAAAGTCGCCCCCCTGCCCATCACGATCCGCTTCCCCGGCCCGGTCACGTTCGTCACCTTCATGGCCGGCACGCCCCCTGTCGGCGCGGGCATCCAGCCCTACGTCACCGTCACCGACGAGCACGGGAATGCCACCGGCTATGCGGTCGGCGACGGCGCCACCCTCCCCGTCAACGTCTTCCTGGCGGGAAATCCCAGCCAGTCCATCTTCATCAGCGGCAACGCCTCCTTCTCCGAAATCGGCATCGACGACGTCCAGTGGCTCTGCGACTGACCCCCCGACGTCGCCCGCCTCGAGCCCCCGCCCACCGTCACGCCAGCCGCTCGCGAGACCGACCCCGGCCGCACGAGACGTCTCCGCGCACGACGTCACCGCCGGATCGGCCCGCGGCTCGCCCATCGCCCCCACCGTCCAGCTCCGCTCACGACGTCCCCGACGGATCGGCCCCGCAGCTCGCCCATCGCCCCCCACCGTCCAGCTCCGTGTCACCGGTGCGCACCTTCACCGCGCCAGGGCACGCTCACGCCCCCGCTCACGCGTCCGTCGTCGGCACCCCGTACTCCGGCTCCAGGCTCGTGCTCCCGTCCGTCGTCGGCACCCCGTACTCGGGCTCCAGGCTCGTGCTCCCGTCCGTTCCCGCGTCCGTCCCCGTGCCGGTGCTCTCCGTCGAGCCCGTCGTCGCCGACGTGCCTTTCGTCGTGCTCGTGGCCCCGTCGTCGGTCCCGCCGGTCCCTCCCGTCCCGTCGGTGTCGCCCTCGGTTCCCGCCGTCGTCACCGAATCCGTCGCCGGCACCCCGTACTCCGGCTCCCCCCGACAGCTCGCGACCGTCAGCCCCAGCAGCACCGCCCCCGCGGCCCGTCCCACGCCCCCCGAATCGAGCCGCACCGGCTCCCCACAGTGCGGGCACGTGGCCTCGCCGACCTTGAAGTGAACCGAGCACGCAGGGCAAGCGACGAGTCGGGGCATGACGAAACGCTCCAGGCCAAGACGTGCGTCGCATCACCACCGCGACGCCCGTTCAGGATCCTCGCTCTCCGCGCCACTGTCAAACGGCGCGCCCGCGGATCGCCTGGGTCCCGTCCCGGGCCGCATCGCGTCGTCCCTGCGCCGCACCCCGCCTCCAGGTCACCGATCGGGGTGCGATGCCTACCTGCAAACCAACCCCAGCGCAACCACCGCGACGCGCCTCCCCGAACCGTCGGGGATCCGACACCTCCTTTCCGATTCGCCAGGATTCCGGCACCCGATCGTCAGCATCCTGACGCTCCGGCGTGGCCGCACCGTCGATTCGCCAATCAACCGACGCACACATCCGCGCGCCCGACCTCGCCCACCCGCGACGCGATCGTCCTCG
Organism: uncultured Nannocystaceae bacterium; assembly: GCA_964650105.1. Lineage (GTDB taxonomy): Bacteria > Myxococcota_A > Polyangia > Nannocystales > Nannocystaceae > CAZYSW01. The sequence continues at coordinate 3,804 of CAZYSW010000209.1, read as the reverse complement.
CATCCGGTGCTGCCACGCGTTTCGGACCGCTTCTCGCCCTCGCGCCAGATTTGCCGGCGGCCGACCGCAGCACTTGGCACGCGTGCTGCTTTGAGAGGGGGCACCTGACGCGACGTCGCGTCACCGCCCAACAGCCTCCACTCGGAGATCGCACCATGAACGCCACCGCCATCGCCCACGACCTCGCCGCCTCCACCTCCAGCACCGACGAGCGAGACGCGGCCACGAGCTCCGACACCTCGGCCCGCAACGATGCGATCCCCCGCCTCGCCGTCGTCGCCTTCAACGGCCCCGCGGCCAACACCGCTCCGCCCACCACCGCCACCACCCGCAAGGTCGACCCCGCCAAGTACCTCGGCTTCGTCGAGCGCATCGCCCGTCGGATGTCCCGCAACATCCCCGCGAACATCGAGCTCGAAGACCTCATCGGCGCGGGCACCCTCGGTCTGCTCGAAGCCGTCGACCGCTACGACCCCGCCAAGTCCGACCGCTTCGAGACCTTCGCCGAGTTCCGGATCAAGGGCGCCATCTACGACGAGCTGCGCCGCTACGACCTCATGGCCCGCAACGCCCGTCTGGCCGCAAAGCGACTCACCCGCACCCAGCAGTCCCTCACCGCCAAGCTCGGCCGTCCCCCCGTCGAAGAAGAGGTCGCCGCCGCCCTCGACATGACCCTCGCCGAGTATCGCAAGCTCGTGGCCCGCGTCGGCAACGTCCGCGTCCTGGGCCTCGACGACCTCGGCAACGCCGACAGCCATGAAGACCAGCACCTCGAGCTCGCCGCCAACGATCCCTCCCCCGAAGACCAGACCGCCTCCATCGAGCTCGGCGAGCAGCTCACCGCCGCCATCGGCAACCTCACCGAGCGCCAGCAGACCGTTTTGCACCTGTACTACCAGCGGGAGATGACCCTCAAGGAGATCGGCGCGCGCTTCGGGGTCACCGAGTCCCGCATCTGCCAGATCATCCGCGAAACCACCACCAAGCTCCGCGGCATGCTCGACCAGCCGCAGGCCGCCTGACGAACACGCGCCCGTCCCACGCACCCACACGCGCGACCCGGGATGAACCCCGTCCCCACGGGTGCTAATCTTCCATCCTTGGACTATTCACGATTCACCCTCACCTCGCTTCTGTTCGCGACCGCCCCCTTGCCCGCCTGCTCCGATCGCCCCTTGGGCGACGACGGTGACGGCGACGGTGGAGGCAGCGCGACGTCGGGCCCCGATTCCGCCTCCGCATCCGACTCCGGAGCCCCCGAACCGACCTCGGGTCCGGGCCCCTACCCCGATCCGAGCACCGGCCCGGGCCCGTACCCCGATCCGACCACCACCGGTCCCGGCGACGACTGCAACTTCGAAGACTACTTCGTCGACGTCGACGTCCTTCCCGTCGACACGATCGCCGGCACCCAATCGGTCCTGCTCGAGGTCGAGGCCCTCCCCGTCGGGGTCGTCTTCGCAGCCGGCTACTTCGGCCTGGCCCGCAGCTTCGACGAGGGCGAAACCTGGGAGATCGTCCCGGCCCCCGACGTCCTCTCCAGCTCCTTCCTCCATCTCCACGCCGAGTCCAACGAGCTGTGGGCCCTCGCCCACGGCGAAGCCGTCTACACCGCCGACCTCGGCGAGACGTGGCAGGTCGCCGACCTCGGCGGCGCCTCCCAGGTCTTCTTCACCTGGGACGACCGCCTCCTCGTCGGCGGCGAGGCACGGATCGGCCTCGCCGACGCGCCCCTGGGCCCCACCGACTGGATTCTCGTCGAAGCGCTCGACGGCGACGTCGGCAACTACCAGCAAAACAACGTCGTCCTCGCCTTGACCATCGCGTTCGACCCCGATACCCCCGATGGCTACCTCATCGCCGCCGAACGCTTCGGTCGCGTCGCCCGGTCCCCCGTGCCCGAAGGTCCCTGGCACCCCAGCCTCGACTTCGTCGGAGGCAGCCCCGAGCTGCTCGCGCTCCCCGGCCAAGGCATCGTCGCGATCGGCAGCGACGGCGACGTGTTCCGCTCCGACGACCACGCCGAAACCTGGACCCTGGTGGGTCACGCCGATCCCTTCCCCGAGGTCGCCGAGTACTCCACCCAGCTCGTCCTCACCGACGACGACCTCCTCGTCGCCGCAGCCTCCTTGGGGTTCCAGTTCAGTTGCGATTTCGGCGAGCACTGGAACGTCGTCATCCCCAAAGACGGGGCGATCACCTACGACCTCACCGTCGGCCCCAGCGGCACGATCTGGGCCGCGGGCTACGACAGCGTCTATCGAATTCGGCGGAATTGAGGCCGTCCGAGGCCGTTCAAAGCAAATGGTGAAAACGTTTTCACCATTTGGCGCATTCGCCGCCGGGCCGCCATTTTCGTGCATACTGCCCGTGCCGTGGCCAGCACGACCCGCCCTCCGCCTTCTCGCACGCCACCCCGACGCAAGGCCGCCAAGGTCACCACGCGCGCGCCGACCACCTCCGCGCCCCCGCTGGCCACACCGACACCCCCGCCTCCCGAAACCCCGCCGACCACCCGCCCCACCGTCACCGTCGAGGTCGTCGGCCCCTGGCGACGCAACTGCGAGATCCAGCGCCTCACCAAAGAGATCCTCGCGCTCGAGCACGACGCCTCGGGGCACTTCGTCGATGCCTGTCTCGCGATCGCCGAGCGCCTCGAGGCCGCGCACGAGCGGCTCCCCCACGGCGACTGGCTCGACTGGATCGACGAGGCGCTCCCCTACACCCTCCGCACCGTCCGCAACTACCTCGCGCTCCTCGAGTGGTGCAGGCGGCAAAAAGAGGAGTTCGATCGGTTCCGCCACCTCGAGGCCAGCAAGCTCTATCGCATCGTTCGCCTCCCGCCGCCCGACCGCGAGCGCCTCGTCGTCACCAAGAAGTACCCGATCCCCGGCACCGACAAGAAGGCCACCCTCGACCGCATGACCGTCCGCGAGCTGAATGCGGTCATCGACGGCTTCGCCACCAAGCCCGACGGCCCACCCCCGCTGCCCGCCCTTCTCCCAGGCAACGCGCCCCGCGACGCCGCCCTCGAAGCCCTCATCGACACCTTCGCCACCCACCCCGATCGCCTCTCTCGCACCCAGGCCCGACAGCTCCGCACCCAGCTCCTCCAGGCCGCCAAGCGCCTCGAACAACGCCTCGACCTCTGACTCACCACGCGCACCTCGACCTCTCACACGACATACCTGCGCCCACGCGCCTCGTCGACGCCGCTCCCTCGCTCGCACCTCGACCTCTCACGCGAGACACCCTCCACCGCGCGACTCGTCAACGGACGCCCCACCACTTTTTGCGCCCACCGTCCCGCGAGCCGGTGCGCCGATCTCTCGGATCGCCCCCCGAACGTCGTTCGTAGGCCCGCAGATTCGCGCCTGCACATCCTGCGCCCGCACGCCCTTGCGCGCCCCGGATTCTTGCGATCACCCCCCTGCGCATCGGCCTTCATACTCGCTGCATGCACTCGATCAACGTACTCGTCGTCGTCGAAGACCGAGACCTCCGCAATCAGATCGCGGCCATCGTGCTTCGAGCCGGCTTCGGCGTACGTGCGATCCACCCCTCCGAGGTCACCCGCTTCCTCTCCCAGCACGCCCACCCCCAGGCCGTGCTCATTCACCCCACCCGCAAGCCCCACGCTTCCGCGCTCCCCCTCCCCTCCGGCATCCCCGTCGTCGAAACCGACGTCACCCCCTCCGCCTTCACCAAGGACCCCACCCTCGTCCAACGCCTCGCCTCCCACATACGCCCAGTCGCCCGCCCCCCCGACCAACCCACCCCCCGCTACCACCCCCCCAACATCGA
>CAZYSW010000208.1:4739-9537 GCA_964650105.1 uncultured Nannocystaceae bacterium | reverse complement strand
CGGCGAACGTGGGCGGAGAGGACATCGCCGTGGTGCGGTTGCTCGTCGATGGGAGCGTCTTCTCTCACGCGGTGACCGTCCAGCTCCGCGAGCGTGGGCAAACCTGGAGGTTGGTGGGGGTCCAGGTGAACCCGGCCAAGTACCGGGGCAAGGACGCGCTGGCGTTCGAGGCCCTGGCGGACCAGTACGTGCGCGGCCAAAAGCTCGTCGCCGCCTATCTCGCGCTGGGGGTGGCCCAGACGCTGGCGAGCCGGGGGGCGTCCATCGCCAGCGTGCTCGAACGGCGGATCAAGGACGAGCTCGACACCGTTCGCAACAACCAGGCCTTCGAGGCCCACCTCGACGTGTGGACCATCGACGGTCGGACCTACGACGTCCAAGGCCTGTCGCTGGCATCCACGCAATCGGACATCTCGCCAGTGTTCAAGTACGTCACCCCCGGCGGGTTGGTGCCCGAGATCCTGGCCAGGGAGGCCGACGTGCTCGGCGGCCACGTGCGCGAGACCTACCCCGAGCTGGCCGAGCAGTTCGACGCCGTGGTGTTCGAGGCCTACGCGGTGCCGCCGACCGAGCCCGGCAAGACGTACGACGCCTACCGGACGGCGCGGTTCCTCGATGGACGCGACGTCCCGCCTTCGGGCGCGGGGTGATGAGCGGGCCGGCGCGCGCCGGCGCCGTGACCATTCTCGAGCGCTTCGAGGAGCGCCCGGGTGCTGATCCGCTGGTGCGCGGAGCCGATGACGGTGTGCCCGTCGACGCGAACGATGGGTCCCGTCGCGCTGGCGTCCACGCTCCGCATCGATCGGACCTGCACCACGCAGTCGCGCAGCGGCAGGCGGAACAGTCGGTCGATCAGCTCTCGGCTGCGCCGGTCATCGGTCGAGAAGATCTCGACCACCTTCCTGCGACGTTCCATCCTCGCACCTCGCCTGCGTGCGCGGTGAGCCCGTCCAGGCTCCACCCCGCCGAAACTGACTACGACGAGCTGGACGCGCGGCAAGCCAGCCGGCACAGCGAGCGAGGCGATCCGGGCGCTCGGCCGCCTCGCGCTCGCCGGCGCAGGGCCTTCGTTCGGGGCGGCGCCGTCCTTTCGGGCGGCGACGCTCGGCCGGTCCCATCGCGGTCGCACCTCCTCGCGACGGCCGGGGCGAGCCGCGGGGTGCAGGCCGCGCCGGGGCTGCGCCGAGGCGACGGTGACGGACGAGGTCGAAGAGGCGATCGAGCGTCGAGTGAACCCCGTCGGCGTCGTCGGGGGCGACCGGGGGAGCGGCGGCCGGTGAGCGGCTCGCCTTGCGCGAAGGGCCTGCGACCGTAGCCCGTCGGTGGGTGGTCTTGCGCGGTGGATGGTCCGCGCGTCGGCCATCCGTGCGGATCGTCGAAGGCTTTGGCCTCGCGAGCGGCGCTTGCCGTGCCGGGGTCGCCCAAGCGCCCCGCGAACGAAACGAGCCGGACCGATGGAGCCCCCCAATCGAAAGCGCATCGTCGAGCTGTTCGTGCGACCCGGCCGTCGCACGCGCGAGTTGGTCAACCGTCTGTTCCGGCTTCCACTCCACGACTGCGTGGTGGTCCTCCGCCGCGAGCGTCACGACGAGACGGCCACCCACGAGCCCTTGCCGTCCATCGTCGTCGACGGTCGCGCCCTGCCCACCGATCCGGACGGGAGGGTCGGCACCGCGGTGCTGCGGCGCGCCGTCGAGGGCGGGTGACCGCTCGGGCGCACCGCCGAGACCGGATCGCCTCGCGGCGACCCGGTGACGCGGTGCGTGGCGGCACGCCACGGCGCGCCCGAGAGCTCGCCCCGGTCGTTCGGACCGAGCTCGTCTGGGGCCGCTACGGAAGGACGCTCCGGCGCTCGACGCGTTGAACGCCGGGCAGCCGGTCGTACGCTGCCTGGGAGGCTCGGCACGCACGGCGCCAGGGCTCGCGAGGTGCAGATGACGATGCTCACCCCCGACACACTCGAGAAACTCCTCGTCGACGAACACCCCGAAGAAGCCGAGCTTTGCGTCTCCATCTATCTCCCCACCCACCGCAGCGAGCCCGAAGCCAGACAAGATCCCATCCGGCTCAAGAACCTGCTTCGCAGCGCCGAGGAAGCGCTGGAGGAAAGGGGGTTGCGAAAGCCCGAGATCGACGCGCTGCTGGAGCGCGCGCGCGCCCGAGTGACCGACGAGCTGTTCTGGCACCACCAAAAAGATGGCCTGGCGGTGTTGATCCGCGGCGACGAGACGATCGAGCTGAAGCTTCCGATCACGGTGGAGGAGATCTGCGTCGTCAACCACCGCTTCTATCTCGCCCCGCTGCTGCGGGCGCTGTCGGGTGATGGTCGCTTCTACATCCTGGCGCTGAGCCAGGACGACGTGCGGCTGCTGTCGGCGACGCGCGACGAGGTCCGGCCCGTGGAGCTGCGCGACGTGCCACGCAGCCTGGAGGACGCGCTGGGCAGCGAGCTGTACCGACTGGGGATCCAGTGGCACACCCGGACACCGTCCCCCATCGCGGGCGAGCGCCGGGCCGTCTTCCATGGCCACGGGGCAGGAGACGACGATGTCGAGCACGAGCTGCGCCGCTACGTCCAGATGGTCGATCGTGCGCTGCTGCAAGAGCTCCCCGATCGCACCGCCCCGCTGGTGGTGGCCGCGGTGGAGAGAATGGCCGCGCTGTACCATCACGAGTGCCTCCATCCCAACCTGGTGCCGGGGTGGGTCGAGGGGGGCGTCGACCACCTCGACGACCACGAGCTGCATCGTCGGGCCTGGCCACTGGTGGAGCCGCTGTTTCGGGCGCGGCAGGACCAGGCGCTGCAGCGCTACGGGCAGATGGAGGACGCCGACCGGGCCTCGACCGATCTGCAGGACGTCCTGCGCGCGGCCGAGGAGGGGCGGGTCGAAACACTCTTCATCGCCGAGGGCGAGCACCGCTGGGGCACGTACGATCCGACGCGACGCGAGATCGAAATCCACCCTCAGCAACGGCCGGGCGCCGAGGATCTGCTGGAACGGGCGGCCGTGACGAGTTTGCGCTTCGGGGCGGAGGTGTACGTAGAGTCGCGCGAGCGCATGCCCCGGGGCGCGCCCGTGGCCGCGCTGTACCGCTTCCGGAGCCTGGAGCAGGCCTGAGACGGCGCGCGGGGTTCACTCGCGCGTGGCGGGTCGAGCCATCAGCTCGGCCATGACCTGGGCGGCCTTCGCCTCGCCCGCCACGATCTTTGCCAGCCCGGCGGAGATGGGGGCCTCGATCCCGTGGAGGAGGGCGAAGGCGGTGACCTGCCGGGCGATGCTGACGCCCTCGACGTAGGCCCCCGCTCGCCGGGCGGCCTCGTCGAGCGGGTGGCCTTCGGCCAGAGCGCGACCGAGCTCCATCTCGGGTCGACCGTCGCCGGCGACCGCGGCGATCAGATCGCCGAAGCCCGCCAGGCCGCTGAAGGTCCGCTCCTGCGCCCCACGTAAGGCCCCGATGCGCGCCGCCTCGAAGATCCCCCGCGTGGCGAGGACGCCGAGCGTTCCGGGTCCGAGACCGATGGTCTGCGCGTAGCCGACGGCCAGCGCCAACAGACCGACCATGGCCGACGCGATCTCCACCCCGACCACGTCGTCGGTGGAGTAGATGCGCAGCTTCGGGCCACCGATCGCGTCCCGCACCGCCTCGGCCACCTCGGGGAAGAGCGTGCCCACGATGCCGCCCCCCGGTGCGCCTTCGGCCAGAGCGCGGGCCACCAGCGGCCCCGCGAGCGCACCGACCCGCCGCACGGGCGTGGTCTCGCGCAAGAGACGGGTGACCGTCTCCAGCTCGTCGCCGATGAGACCGCGGCTGACGTGGACCAGGAAGTGACCGCCGTCGACGTGCGAACCGAGCTCGACCGCCAGCGCGCCGATCCGGGGCGAGGGCACGGCCACGAACACCAGCTCCGCCTCCGCCACATCGGCCAGATTGGAGGTGCTCGCAATGGCGGGGTCGTCGAGCTCGCGGGGCTGTCGGCTCCACAACACGACCTTGCGCCCCACCCTGGCCGCCGCGCGCGCCAGGCCCTGACCGAACCCACCCCCTCCCACGATCGCGACGGGAACACTCATCGTCCGTCTCCCATAGCCGCGATCTCGCGCGCGGCGACCTGGTCGGCCTCGCCGGGGCCCGCCACGTCCACGGCGAAGGGCAGCATGCGGTTCTGGTAGAACAAAAGCAGGTTGGGATCGTCGGCGATGAGCGACCCACTGACGATGCGCGCGACCGGCCGGGAGTGGTAGCCGTCCCACGCCTCGATGGCGCGGTCCAAGATGCGCTGGGGATTGGCGCGCCGCAGCACGGTGTTGACGTGCACGCGGTGCTCGGTCTCCAAATCGACCAGCGCGTCGCGGGCCGAGCCGATCTCCTGCAGCAGCTCCTCGACGGGGATGGCGATGTCCCCCCGATGTCGCAGCCGCGCGAACAGGTCCAGGCCGGGCGTCGCCCGCACCATGCGGCGGAAGATGACGTGGGCGACGAGCTGGGTGGGCATGATGACGGTCTCGTGCACATAGCACTCGGCGATCGCACGGCCGAGCTCCTTGGTGTACGCGGCGTCGCGCGCGTAGTCCACCACCGGCGTGCCCCGCCTAGACACGTAGCGCGGCGTCTCGATGACCCGACCGTCAGGGGCCAACGAGCGCCCCTGCTCGTCGACCGCGTTGCAGAACGGGTCGATGGGGTCGGCGAACCGGATCACGCACGCGCTCTCCAGCCGCTGAAACTTGTTGAAGAACGCGACCCATCGCTCCAGGCGCGAGACCTCGTCGTCCTCGATGATGTAGCGGGCGCGCCC
>CAZYSW010000208.1:391-4729 GCA_964650105.1 uncultured Nannocystaceae bacterium | reverse complement strand
TCGATGAGCGTCTCGGCCTCCAGGACCAGGGCGTAGTTGATGGTGGCCGGCACGAAGTAGACCGGGCGATCGATCCCGCGCACCTGGTTGCGGGCGTAGGCCTCGACGCCGGTCCCGGCCAGCCCCAGCTTGAGGCGCTGCTCGATCTGCCCCGAACGGCTCCGCGTGCCCCCCGGGAAGAACAAGGAGTGGTAGCCCCGCTCGATCAGGATACTCGAGTACGTCTTGAGCACGTCCTTGTACAGGGTGGCCTTGATCCGCCGGTCGACGCGATAGGCCCCCAGGTTGTGCATGAAGAACGAGATGATGGGGTTGGTGAACAGGTTCTTGCCCGCCCCGTACACCACCGGCGACAACCCCTCCCGAAACAACACCCAGGCGATGGCCAGCGAGTCCAGGTTCGACGAGTGGGTCGGGACCAGGATGATGGTGCCCTTGTTCTGCAGGTGTCGGATCTTGTCGATGGGACCCTCGGCGGAGACCAGCTCGTCGAGCCGGGCGCCCCCGTCGAGCAAACTTCGCACCATGTTGGAGGGGTTCATCACCGCGGTGAGCAGGCTGGGCACCGCCCGGGCCGCGAACTTGTACACGCGCGGATCGAAGTTGCCGGCGACGTCGTAGGTCATCCGCTCGGTGATCTCGCGCAGGGTCTCGTGCTTGCCCTCCGACGACATGCGGCCAATGCGACGGATGATCCCCCTCCAGTACTCCAGCCCCCGCTTGGCCCGTTCGTCGGTGCGCGCCTCGAGCCGGCGAACCTCGTGGTACGCGGCGTCGTTGACGATGAGCTCCACCGCCTCGTCGTCCTCGTAGCGCTCCATGATGCGGCGGACGACCTCCTGCACGAGGTCGGAGCGCTCGGTGTTGAACCAGAAGATCTTGGGATCCGCCGGATCGGGCACGTACGTGCGCAGGCGCGGCAATCGCAAGGGGCGGCTGGGGAGGAGCTTCATCGCGGCCGGGGCGCGCAGCATACCCCACGCGGCAGCCCGGCGGGCGCAGCAAGCCTTGCGCGGCCGCTGGGCACGGGCGCGCGTGCTGCTACTCTCCCGCCCGGTGATCGTCGTCGTCGGATCCGGCGTCTCGGGCCTGAGCTGCGCGCTCGCCCTCCTCCGATCGGGGTACGCGGTCGAGCTGTGGACCCGCGAACGCCCTCCCCGCACGACGTCCAACGTCGCCGCGGCGTTCTGGTACCCCTACCGCGCCGACCCCCAGGAGCGAGTGACGGCCTGGGCCAGAAGCAGCCACCGGTTCTTCGCCTCGCTCACCGCCGACCCCGACACCGGGATCACCATGCGCGACGCCTTCGACCTCGCGCGGCGGCCCATGGCGCGCCCGTGGTGGGCCGATGCGGTGGAGGGGACTCGGCAGGCGCGGCCCGACGAACTCCCGCCCGGGTTCGCCTTCGCGTGGGTCTTTCGAGCGCCGGTCATCGACACCCGCCGCTATCTCCCGTGGCTCGAACGGCAGGTGACGCAGCTCGGGGGCAGGATCGTGGAGCGGACGGTGTCCGACCTGGACGCGATCGCGGCCGAGCACGGCGTGGTCGTCAACTGCACGGGCCTGGGGGCGCGCACCCTGTGTCGCGACCCGGAAATGTTCCCCATCCGGGGCCAGCTCGTGCATGTCTCGGATCCCGGGCTGGACGTCGTGTTGCTCGACGAGCACGACGGCCCGATGAGCTACGTCGTCCCGCGGGGTGACGACTGCGTGCTCGGGGGCACCGCCGACGTGGGGGACGAAGACCTGCAGGTGCGGGCCGACGAGGCGGCGAGCATCGTCGAGCGCTGCTGCCGGCTGGCCCCGGCCCTGGCCGACAGCGTGCGGAAGGCCGACGTCGTCGGCCTTCGTCCGGGTCGAACCACGGTGCGCCTCGAGCTCGAGGCCCGACCGGGCGGGTACGTGGTCCACGACTACGGGCACGGCGGCGCGGGGGTGACCCTGAGCTGGGGATGCGCGCTCGAGGTGGTCGAGCTGGTCCGCGGAGTCGCCCCCTCGGACGCGCGCGAGGCCAGGCCGTCATGAGGGTGGTCGTCGCGGGCGGCACCGGGTTCATCGGTCGGGCCACCGTCGACGCGCTGCTGGCCGCGGGTCACGAGGTGTTGGTCATCGGGCGATCGGTGCAGTGGCGCGAGCTCCCTGCGGCGGTGAAGCGGCTGGCCTGCGATCTGGGCGCGAGCGCGCCGCCTGCCGAAGCACTGCGGGGGTGGGACGCGGTGGTGAACCTGGTGGGGATCGCGGTCCCGCGCAGAGACAACACCTTCGAGCGCGCGCACGTGCGGGCGGTCGAGCACCTGGTCGAGGCGTGCCGGCAAAGCGGCATTCGCCGGCTGGTCCACGTGAGCGTGGTCGACGTCGGGGCGAGCGGCCCGTACCACGAGACCAAGCGCGCGGGCGAGGCTCGGGTGCGAGACAGCGCTCTGGATGTGACCGTGCTTCGCCCGGCGTTGGTGTACGGACCGGGCGACGACATGATGACGCGGCTGGTCCAACTCGTGCGGCTGGCCCCGATCTTCCCGGTACCCGCGGGCGAGCCGGGCATGTTGCAGGTCGTCGACGTCGAGGACGTGGCGCTGGCCATCGTGCGCACGCTCGAACGACCTCGGACACGCGGACGCGTCCTCGACGTCGTGGGTCCCGAGCGCCTGAGCCTGGCCGCGCTGGTCGAGCGCGTGGCATCGGCCATGTCGCTGCGCGTGGTGACGCCTCCGGCCCCGCGCGCGCTCATGCGGCTGGGCGCCTGGGTGATGGAGCGCCTACCCTTCCGTCCGCTGGTCACCCGCAGCCAGCTCGGGATGCTCGTCGCGGGCCTGTACGGCGACGGCACGGCGGCCCGTGAGGCCCTGGACCTGACGCCGCGGCCGTTGACGGCCGAACGGGTGGCGAGCCTCGCCCCGAGCATCGGCGGCCCGAGCCTGCGGGTGGTCACCGCACGCGAGCATCGAGCCTGGCTCGACGCGATGCGCCCCGCGGCCGCCACTACGCGGTGGATGCTGCCGTTGGCGCTGGTGGCCCTCGTGGGGCTGCCGTTCGTCGTCGAGCACGTCTTCGCCCGGATGGCCCTGGTCAACGCGATCCTGGCGGTCGCTGCCTGCAGGGCGGTGCCCTTGCCGTGGCGCGCGCTGGTGACCCCCACGCGCGCGCAGCTGGGATGGGGGCTGGCTCTGGCGGCAATGATGTTCGTGGGGGCACGGGGTGTGATGGCTCTGCTCGAGACGGTGGCCCCCGCGTTCATCGGCGCCGCCGGGGTGGTGTTCTCGTGGATGGATCTGGTGCACCCGGCGGCGGGGCTGGTCTTGCTGGTGGGCATCGTGATCGGCGAGGACCTGGTGTGGAGAGGGGCCGTCACGCTGCCTTTGGCCGCGTGCCTGGGTCCGCTGACGGGAGCGCTGGTGGCCGGCCTCGCGTTCGCGCTGGCCCACCTGACCAGCGGACCGCCGATCCTGTGGTTGGCAGCGGCGTTGGCCGGCACGACGTGGAGCGTGATCGCGATCCGAACCCGGTCGCTGGTGCCGGTGATCGTCAGCCACGTCACCTGGGATCTGGCGATGGTGGTGGTGGGGGCCTGACGGCCCGCTCGCTACGCGCAGGCGTCCTCGGTCGCCTGCGTCGGGCCGGCGGTCGACGGCGCGGCCTCGGGCGCTTGCGACAGAAGGTGCTGGGCGGCCTCGAGCGCCTCGGCGGTGCCCGAGAGCGCCACGACGTCGCCCGGCATCAACCGCTCGTGGCCGCTGGGCGTGACGATGCCCTCCTCACCGCGCCGGATGGCCATCACCGTGGCACCGGTGCGAGCGCGCAAGTTCAGCTCGGCAAGCGTCTTGCCGCACGCCACCGTACCTTTCTCGATCCGGGCCGAGCCGATCGAGCCCAGGCCCGGGAGGATGTCCTCGGCGTGGAGGTCGGTGTGCGATTCTCCACCCTGACGGGCGAGCAACTCGACGAGCACCTCGGCGCCGGCGCGCACGTGCCCTTGCAGGTTCCGGGCGTCCCGCCAAAAGAAGAACGTCAGCACGACGACCACCGCGGTCAGCACCCCCACCCCGAAGAACGGGGGCAGAAACGGCTGGGTGAGGGCGACGACCGGGGTCCCCACCGCCAGCACCGCCACGAGCTGCAACGCGACGGTGAGCACCCGCCGCGGCGCGTCCGCCAGGTCGACGCCGTCGCGCAACGGAAGGACCCGGTGCGCGACGAGCTGGGCCAGGGCCTTCGACGAGCGCAAAAGCCCCAGCACGAAGGGGATCAACATGACGAGGGCGAGCGCCACGACCACCGCAATCGCGGTGTCGTGGGAGATGCCCATGCCCTGGAGAACGTTCGCCAGCCGTTCCCGCAGGA
>CAZYSW010000208.1:0-381 GCA_964650105.1 uncultured Nannocystaceae bacterium | reverse complement strand
GTGATGGTGACCAGCGCCGCCCCATCGATGCTCAGCACCGCGATCAGCCGGCGGACCCGGGAGCGTTCCTTGCGGGACTCGGCCCGGCGCATCTCCTGAAACCAACTCTCATACAGGCTCAGCAGGTTCTGCAGGCGCCGGGGGAGCTTGCGATCGAGAACGTCGGCGAGGTGCTCGGACACCCGTCCGATCATCGGGGTGGTGAACGCGGTGACGGCGGCGACCGTCACCACGATCGACAGCAGCGCCGGGTCGACGACTCCCGACGCGGTCCCGATGGTGATCATGATGAACGAGAACTCGCCGATCTGGCCCAGGTACACGCCTGCGCGGACCGAGCTCCGTAGACCGTTGCCTCCCAGCACCCCGGCGGTGGTCACC
>CAZYSW010000207.1:8611-9573 GCA_964650105.1 uncultured Nannocystaceae bacterium | reverse complement strand
GCGTGCCAGACGTCGCGCCCGGCGAAGAGGTGCTCGATGTCCTTGAACTTGGCGTACGTCAGGCAGCGTCGCCATCCGACCAGGATCCCCGTCACGACCAAGGGCCCGAAGAACTGCAGCTTGAGCGGCCCGATGAGCGGAAGGTCCTCGACCAGCGTCTTTTCCGGCGCGGTGATGTAAGGGATCAAGGCCTCGAGCATGGCGGGGCTCACCGTAGCTCAGGTCGGTCTCGCGGGCAAAGCGCCATACCCTCCGCCGCCGGGCGTTTCGATGGTCACCCGGTCGCCTGGTGCGACCTCCAAGGTGACCCGGCCGGGCAGCGTCCGCCCACCGGCCAGGTTTCGTCCGACCAGGCCGGGGCCTCCGCCCTCCAGGCCGAACGGCGGGTGTACTCTGCGATCGGACAGGATCGAGGCCCGCAAGTCGGCGAGAAACTCGTAGGTGCGAACGAGGCCATCGCCTCCGCGATGCCGACCTTCGCCGCCCGAGCCCTCTCGGATGCCGAAGTGGAGCAGCCGGACCGGGAAGCGCAGCTCCAGCACTTCGGGATCGGTGATGCGGGTGTTGGTCATGTGAGTGTGGACGCCGGAGCTCCCGGGTCCGTCGGGCCCTGCACCTTCGCCGCCCCCGATCGTCTCGTAGTGCCCGAAGGTGCCGTCGCCGAACGTGAAATTGTTCATCGTGCCCTGGCTGGCGGCCTTGCGGCCCATCGCGGCCAGGAGCACGTCCACGATGCGTTGCGCGGTCTCCACGTTCCCGCCGGCCACCGCCGCGTTCGGCGGTGGCGACAAGAGCGACCCCTCGGGGATCACGAGGTCGACCGGATCGAGGCAACCGTGGTTGAGCGGGATCGGTTCTTCGGAGATCGCCCGCAAGACGTAGAGCACGGCCGCGATCGTCACGGCGCGCGGGGCATTGAGATTGCCCTGGACGGCAGCGCCGGTGCCCGAGAAGTCGACGCG
>CAZYSW010000207.1:2656-8601 GCA_964650105.1 uncultured Nannocystaceae bacterium | reverse complement strand
GATCGCCTTGCACGTCGAGCGTCACCACGATGGGAACGCCGTCGTCGGTGGTATCGGCGAAGCGGCGCCGCCCTTGGGGTAGCCGGGCGATGGCCCGACGCACGCATGCCGCCGCGTTCTCCTGCACGTGCCGCGTGTAGGCGCGCAGCGGCTCCGCCCCCAGCGTCGACACCAGCTCGTGCAGCAGCTTCACGCCCGTGTTCACCGCCGCGATCTGGGCCTCGAGATCCGCGATGTTCTCGTCGGGCCGACGCGCTGGCCACCGGCCCCCCGTCAGGATGGCGCGCAGCGTCGCCAGGTCGAGCCGGCCCTCCGCGACGATCTGCTCGCCGCGAAACACCACCCCCTCCTCCTCCAGCGTCGTGGCGTCGGGGGGCATGGACCCCGGCGTCGTGCCTCCGACGTCGGCGTGGTGACCCCGGCTCGCCACCCAAAAGAAGCGCTCGCCGTCGTGGAACACGGGGGCCACGACCGTGATGTCGGGGAGGTGGGAGCCTCCCTCGGCGGGATCGTTGGTCACGTACACCGAGCCTTCGGACGCGGTGGGGTGCCGGCGGGCGATCGCACGCACCGACTCGCTCATCGCTCCCAGGTGCACCGGCAGGTGCGGCGCATTGGCCAGCAGGTTCCCGGCTTCGTCGAAGACGGCGCACGAGAAGTCCAGACGCTCGCGGATGTTCGTCGACAGCGCCGTTCGGCGCAATACGGTGCCCATCTGCTCGGCGATGGACATGAACCGATTGCCGACGATCTCCAGGACCACCGGATCGCGCTCGGCACCGACGGCCACGGTCGTGGCTCCGTCGAGGTGCTCGGCCGACGCGATGCCCTGCGCGTCGACCCCGAGGACCCAACCCGGCTCGAGGACCAGCGTGCCGGTCTCGTCCAGCACCAGGGCGGGCCCCCGAAGGCGCGGGCCGGGGCGGAGATCCTCGCGGTGGTAGACGGGCACGTCGTGCCAGCGCCCGTCGAGCCACACGGACGCGGACCGGCGCGGCGGCGGAAGTTGCTCGACGGCGTCGAGCGTGGGGATGGCGGGCGCCTCGGCCCGACCGATCACCTCCACCCGCACGGTCACCGCCTCGATGGGATGCCCGGGGCGGGCGTAGCCGAACTCTCGCCGGTGCTCCGCCTCGAACGCCGCGAGGAGGGCCTTGGCGTCGAGCATCTTCAACGACAAGCTGGTCTCGGTGCCGCGATAGCGCAGGTCGACCCGCTCGACGATCTCGATCCGGTCCGGGGAAAAACCCTCGTCTCGCAGCACGGCCACCCCTCGCGCGCGGAGCTCCGAAAAGCTGCTCGACAACGCGGCGGGGAGATTCTCATCGAGCTCCCGCCGACCGGCGTCCGCCTGTCCGTGCCAGGTGACGTCGGCGACGCCCATCCCGTAGGCGGACAGCACGCCCGCGAGCGGGTGGAAGACGATGCGTCGAATGCCCAGGCGCTGGGCGATGGCGCAGGCATGCTGGCCGCCGGCGCCGCCGAACACCACGAGCGCATGCGTGCGGAGGTCGTGGCCCCGGGAGACGGTCACCCGGCGGATGGCCTGGGCCATGTTGTCGGTGGCGACGTCGAAGAACCCCTGCGCGACGTCCTGCGGCCCTCGCTCGTGTCCCTGGGCACCGAGCTGCCGGGCGATCGCCGCGAGGTGAGCGTCGACGCGGTCGCGGTGCAGCGGCAGGGGGAACCTGTCGCCCACCACGCGTCCCAGCGCGAGGTTGACGTCGGTGACGGTCAGCGCGCGTGCCTGGGGATGCCCGTAGCACAGCGGTCCCGGATCCGAGCCCGCGCTGTGGGGGCCGACCGAGAAGCGCAACCCGTCGTAGGTGCAAATCGACCCGCCTCCGGCCGCGACGGTGTGGAGCGCCATCATCGGGGTTCGGATGCGCACGCCCGCGACCTCGGTCTCGTACACGCGCTCGAGCTCACCGGCGAAGCGTGACACGTCGGTCGAGGTGCCGCCCATGTCGAACCCGATGACCGCGGGCAGCCCCAGCACGCGGGCGATGTGCCCACACGCCACCACGCCTCCCGCCGGCCCCGACAAGATGGCGTCGCGTCCTCGAAAGCGCCTCGCGTCGGTCAACCCTCCGCTCGACTGCATCAGCCTCAGGCCGCTCCCTGGGAGATCGGCGGCCATCGTGTCCAGGTAGCTGCGCAGAAGCGGCGTCAGATAGGCGTCCACCACCGTGGTGTCGCCGCGAGCCAGCATGCCGACCTCCGGCGCGACCTCGTGCGACAACGAGACGTGCCGGAATCCCACGTGCCGGGCGATCTCTCCGATCTCGGTCTCCAGCGCGGAGGCCGGGGCACGGTAGGCGTGCAACAGCACGACGGCCAGGCTGTCGAAGCCGCGCTGCACCAGGGCGGCCAGCGCGGCCTCCACCGTTTGGGGGTCGGCGCGCGAGAGGATCTCGCCGCGGGCGTCGGCTCGCGTGTCGACCTCGACCACCGCGTCGTACAAGACCGCGGGTTGCTCGATGTGCAGCGCGAAGATGTCGGGGCGACTTTGGTCCCCGATCCGCAAGAGACCGCCGAAGCCGCGGGTGATGACGAGCGCGCAACGCCGCCCCTTGCGTTCCAAGAGCGCGTTGGTACCCAGCGTGGTGCCCATCCGGATCTCGGAGGGGGGGATCGGTTCGCGGGGGCCCAGGCCCAGCAGCTTGCGGATGCCCTGCACCGGCGCCTGATCCGACGACAGGACCTTCGCGACCCGCAGGGCTCCGGTCCGGGGGTCGCGCCCGATGCAGTCGGTGAACGTGCCTCCCCGATCGATCCAGAACTGCCAGCGGCGTGCGCCCGTGTCGGTCATCGCACCTCTTTGGCCTCGAGGTACTGCCGCGTTCGCTCCACGTAGGCCTTCCAGCTGTGCTCGATCCACGCGGTATCGGCCTCGGTGCACGTTCGCATCACTCGCATGGGATTGCCGACCACCACGGTCCCCGAGGCGACGCGCTTGCCCGGCGGCACGACGGTGCCCGCCGCGACGATGGAGCCCCGCTCGACGTACGCGTTGTCGAGCAGGATGGACCCCATGCCGATGATGCACTCGTCCTCGATCGTGCATCCGTGGAGGATCACGCCGTGGCCGACCGTGACGCGATTGCCCACCCGGGTCACCGACATGCCCTCGGTCATGTGGACGACGGTCCCGTCCTGAATCGAGGTCTGGGTGCCGATCACGATGGGGCCGTCGTCGGCGCGCAGGGCCGCGCACGCCCAGACGCTCGACTGGCTTCCGATTTCGACCTGCCCGATCAGGACCGCGGACGGGTGAACGAATGCGTCGGGGGCGACGCGGGGCTCGTGGGGCCCGAAACGCTCGAACATCGCGGTGGTTATACCAGCCGGACCGGGCCCCGGCCGCGATCCGAGAAACGCCGGCGAGCCGTTCTCGGCGGGTCGTCGGGCCGATGGCCTTCACCTGGTTCGTCGACGTGGGTCGGGATTGAGCGGGGCTGTCGAAGTGGCGTAGCGTGGGCCCCATGCGATCCGCCCTGCGCGTCCTCGGGTGTCTCTCGTCGTCGCTGGTCTTGCTCGTCGCTTGTGGCGACGACGGGGGATCGAGCGCGGCGGGGACCGACTCCGCCACGGACACCGACGCCGCCTCCACGGGGACCACGACCAGCCCCACCACCGCCGACGACGCCGACACCACCAGCGTCGACGCCACCGCGGGCACCGAAGCGGACACGGACACCTCGACGGGAACGGCCGACGACAGCGAGTCGGGCGAGGACGACACCGGCACGGACACGGACGCGTTCGATTGCGCCTCGATCCCTTCGGGACCGTTCGACGCCACCCCGGTGTTCGACCAGCCTCCGTTCTCCGGTTCGGAGGACATCGCCTTCGACGGTCAGGGCAACCTCGTCGGACGCGACGGCCAGGAGGTCGCGGTGGTGGACGCCGACGGCCGGGCGACCGCGCTGGCCCAGCTCCAGACGCCTACCTACGGGGTGCGGTACCGTCGAAACGGGGATCTGCTGCTGGCCGCCTTCCAGGCGCAGCGCATCCTCCGGATCACGCCGCAGGGGGACGTCTCGGACTTCGCGTCGAACGTCGGCGGCGTCAATGGCCTGTACCCCGACTTCGACGACAACGTGTGGTTCACGAACTTCCAGAGCGTGGAGCGTATCGACGCCCAGGGGAACCGAGACGTCATCGTGTCCGGCGCGGCGGCCAGCGGCGCCAACGGCATCGTGTTCGACCCCGATCGCAGCATCCTCTTCTTCACCGGTTACAACGCGGGCGAGATCCGAAGCGTGGAGATCGACGCCAACGGCGACCCGGGACAGTCGTCGACCGTCACCACCATCCTCGGAACCGCGCCCGACGGGCTCGCGCTGGACGTCTGCGGCAATCTGTACGTCGTGGACCAGCAAGGCGAGCAGATCTATCGCGTGTTCTTGGACGACCGAGGGGCGGCGATCGGCGACGCCGAAGCCCTCCTGGCCGATCCCACGCCGACCAACATCGCCAACGCCCAGTTCGGCGCCGGGCCCGGCTGGAACGCAGACAGCCTGTACGCCGCCGGAAATCCGGGCACGGTCTACGAGATCCCCGTCGGCGTTCCCGGAGCCCCGTACCCCCTCCCGCGGTGATCCTCCGCGCTTCGCGTCCAGAGCCGCCGCGGATCGACGGACCGATCGACGCGCGTCGTGGTCGTCGCGCTCGACGTCCCCACTGCCACCGCTCCGGGATGCCGGCTCAGCCCAGGTTGCCCAGGACGATCAGGTAGTAGTAGGCGCCGCCGCCCAGGGCGCCGAGCAAGAGGAGCACCCACAGCCACCCCATCGATCCGCCGCTTTTGGGTGCGGTCTCGGCCGCCACCCGTGCGGCGGCCTTGCCTGCGGCGGCCGCATCGGCGAGCGCCATCGGTGACGAACCCGGGGCCGGGACGGGGGTGGGCTCGTCGGTACCGGCCGGCGCCGGCGAACCGGCATAGTCGTCGAAGTCTCCGATGGGTAAGGGCGCACTCGGATCGTAGCCACCGGCCAGATCGAGGGGCTGTGATCCGGCGATGGGCTCCCCCGAGTCCTCGTCGAGCGACTTGAAGTTCATGAACTCTTCGTCGATGAGCTTCAAGATCAGGTTGGAGCGCGCAGCCTCTTCGGTTTCCTCCTTGGGCTCGGTCCGCCGCATCTCCGCCAGGAGATGCGACAGGTCGCGCGAGGAGACCTTGAGGCTCCGCGAGAACAGAAAGCCCAGGAGATCCTCGGCGAAATCGGACGCGTGTTGGTACCGCTCGTCGGGGTCCTTGGCGAGCGCGCGGCGGATGATCTTCTCCAGTTCGGGTGGAATGTCCGGGTTCTGGGCCCGCATGTCGGGCACCTGCGCCTGTCGGACCTTCTCGACGGTCTGGTAGTCCGTCTCGCCGAGGAACAGGCGGCGCCCGGTGAGCATCTCGTAGGCGAGGATCCCCACCGCGAAGATGTCGGCGCGGTGATCGACCTCCAGGCCGTTGGTGGCCTCGGGCGACAAGTACGCGAACTTCCCTTTGACCACGCCCGGGTCGGTCGATTCGAGCTGGGTCGAGGCCTTGGCCAGGCCGAAGTCGGTCAGCTTCACCTCGCCGTTCCACGAGATCAGGATGTTGGGCGGCGAGATGTCTCGGTGCACGATCCCGAGCAGCCTCCCCGATTCCGGATCCCGCAGGTTGTGGGCGTAGCTGAGGCCCTTGAGGATCTCGTTGAGGATCCAGACGGTGAGGTGAATCGGCATCGGCGTGCGCCGACGCGACATGAACTGAAGCAGGTACTTCAGGTTCGTGCCCTCGACGTACTCCATGACGATGAAGTAGGTCGAGGAGCTCTTGCCGATGTCGAAGACGCTGACGATGTTCGCGTGGGTCAGGTGCAGCGACAGCCGCGCCTCGTCGAGGAACATCCGGACGAAGCGTTCGTCCTTGAGCAAGCCCGGAAGGATGCGCTTGATGGCGACCT
>CAZYSW010000207.1:2380-2646 GCA_964650105.1 uncultured Nannocystaceae bacterium | reverse complement strand
TTCTTCTTGAAGCCCGCCATGGACTCCGCCTCGGCGACATAGACTTCGGCCATGCCTCCGGAGTCGAGCTTGAACAGTGGTCGATAGCGGTCGGCCATGGAGCGCGAGCAGGGGGCAGGGCCCTGGGTGGGTTGGTGTGGGCCGTCGGCGTGAGCGAAATGCCGCCGGCCCCGGCGCGTCCCCCTCGTCCTGGGGACAGTCTACACCGGGGGACGGCTCAGGGTGCGTCTTTCGAGGTTTCCTTGCCGGGCAGGCCCGCGCCCGCG
>CAZYSW010000207.1:0-2370 GCA_964650105.1 uncultured Nannocystaceae bacterium | reverse complement strand
AGCTCGAGGCGGATCGCTCCCACCCACATGTCGCTTTCGAGGACCAGGGGGATCCGCCGCGTGTCGTTGCTGATCCAGGCCCGCAGCGCGTAGGCCCGCTTGCCGGGCACGGCCTGGTCGTACTCGTCGACGCGCGTCAGCACCCCGTCGATGCGCGTGATGTCCTCGGGCCTCAGGCCGAGGGCGCGAGCGATGCTGGGCATCGGGGAGGGCACACCCACACCCCGCGACTCGATCTCGATGCGCAAGAGCGTCATGCCATCCACCGCGTGCGCCTTGGCGCGATGTCCCTCCGTGAGATCGAGCGACCGCACCCAGGCCATGGCGGACATGGGATCGAACGTGTCGAGGGGGGCGCGCTTGAGCTTCCGCCTGGACTTCTCGTCCTTGGTGTCGGTGATCCGGACCTGGCCTCGACCCTCGTACACCTGGGTCGTGACCCGATGCTTGTAGCCCGTCGGCGACCACCCCGAGTAGTGGAGGACGTTCTCCGAGAACACCGCCGCGCCGGTGCGCGCATCCACCAGGCTCACAATGTCGTCGGTGACGGTCGCCAGCAGCGAGACGATCCCGCTGGTGCGGGCGTGGCCCTGCAGTCGCAACAGCGGGGCGCCAGCGGGATAGTGACCGCGCGGGTCCTGCTCGAGCGCCACCACCTCGGCTTCGGCGAGCCCGGCCGGATTGCCCGCGAACGTGACGTCGAACTTGAAGCGCTCACCGGGGATCAGCGTGTGACCGAACGCCGCTGGCCGTGCGGTCTCCGGCAGGCGACGCCGCCGGTCGACGAACGGGGGCTCGAGCAGAGCGCGGCTCACCCCGACCGCGACCTCGGAGGACCCGCGCTCGCCCTTGCGGGCACGGGGCGCCAGCCTCGGCTCGACGACGACGCTCGGCGACCGGGTGCGGGGCATCGCGGACGCATCCGCGGGGGACGGACCGTCCTGGGCCGGTCGCACGACGATGCGGGACGGATTCGCCTCGGCAGCTCGCGCAAGCCCCGCGGGTTCGGGGGCCCAGGAGGCCGCGGCCCCTGCGAGCGCGCACGAACCGAGCATGCCCCACCGACGACCCTTGCGATGGCCCGCACGCGACACGATCACCCACGATGTTAGGATGCCCGGCCCTTGTCCGCCACGACCCAGGAGGCGCCGTCGACCGGGCGCGGCCTCGTCGTCACGCAGGGCCATCCGCGCGGCGTGGGCCCCGAGCTGCTCTTGCGGGCCGCCGCCGCCGGAGCGCTGCGCGCCGGTGATTGCGTCGTCGCCGATCCCGACGTGGTCGCCGCGCTCGCGCGCCGTCTCGCCACGGGGTGGGCGAGCCGGGGGTGGGACGGCCTGCGACCTCTGCTCGCCGAGGCGGGACGGCCCGGCTTGGGGCAGGTCGAGGCGCTGCGCATCGGCGTCGATCTCGTCCTCGCCCGTCGCGGGGCCGCGCTCGTCACCGCGCCGATCGACAAGGCGTTGGCGCGCGACGAAGGATTCCGGCATCCCGGACAGACGGAGTATCTGGCCGAGCGTGCCGGCGGCGTGGAGGTGGCGATGTTCATGGTCGGCCCGCGCCTGCGGGTGGGGCTGGCCACCATTCACGTCCCTTTGGCCGAGGTCCCCTCGCGCCTCGATCGTGCAGCCATCGTGAAGGTCGGTCGTCTGGTCATCGCCGGGTTGCAGCGGCACTTCGTCATCGATCGCCCACGCCTGGGTGTGTTGGGGCTCAACCCCCACGCCGGCGAACGAGGGTTGCTCGGCGACGAGGAGGAACGGGTGATCGTGCCGGCGATCGAGGCGTTGAGGGCGACGCATCCCGGCCTCGAGATCGCCGGACCGCTCCCGGCGGACACGGCCTTCACCGCCCACCTCGACGGGCGGTTCGATGCGCTCGTCGCGATGTATCACGATCAGGGACTCGGGCCGTTCAAGCTGCTGCACTTCTCGGACGGTGTGAACATGACCCTCGGGCTTCCGTTCGTTCGCACGTCCCCCGATCACGGCACCGCCATGGACATCGCCGGGAAGGGCATCGCCGATCCCTCCAGCATGCTGGCCGCGATCGAGCTGGCGCGTCGAGGTGGTGCATGAGTCGCTCGGCGCGATCCAAGGCCAAGGCTTCGGTACCCCCGCCCCCGCGACGGGGCCGCAGTCGGACGCGCGGGGCCGGAACGCGCGGGGCGACCTCCGAGCCGGTCACCGCGAACGTACCGATCGCCGTCGCGCCCGCCGAGCCGCTCCTGCGGATTCGCGGCGCGCGAACGCACAATCTCCGAGACATCGACGTCGACCTGCCCCGGCACAAGCTGGTGGTCGTGACGGGCCCGTCGGGTTCGGGCAAGAGCAGCCTGGCCTTCGACACCATCTTCGCCGAGGGTCAGCGGCG
>CAZYSW010000206.1:1259-9639 GCA_964650105.1 uncultured Nannocystaceae bacterium | reverse complement strand
AGTGCACGCCGTGGTACGAGGAAGGCCAGGCGCCTCCCGGATACGAGAACGTCGGTGCGTGTGCGATCCCGTCGTGACGCGATGCGCGGTCGTGCGAAGCTCGACGCGATCGAAAAGGGCCGCCCACGCCGGGCCCTCCGTCGTCGGGCGATCGCGCCGGGAGAGATCGCGCGCGAGACGGAGAGCCGCCGAGGCGGGGGCGGCTCGCCGTTGGAGCAAAGCGTCACGCCGAAGGTGCGGGACGACGACCGGCGGTCGGTGGGCCCCTGCCGACCCCGCAGAGCCCGAGCTCCGACGATCCCCGACCAGTGCGACCTTATCCCCCGTCAGACATGGGAGAATTTGGGCTTATGCGTTGAAAATCGCGGACTTGGACGAGATGCTCCTGCGTTTTCGTGGGAGCGCGTGTTGAGATGCGGATACAGGTTATCTCACGTTTGCGAGGCGAAACCCTCTTGCGTTCCGTTAGGTTTTCATGGATTCTGTGCCACGACGGCATGACAGTCGCGGAGGGATGCCCGCGACAGACTGACAAACCTCGTATGACCCGCCCAGGGTCACCGAAGACATCGGGGTTCCGCGGGCAAGGGCAAAGCGACGAAAAAGAAAAAAGGACGAACGATGCGAATCAAGGTCTTGTTTACGGTCTTGGCGGGACTTGCGCTCGCTGCCTGTACCGAGGACTCCGAAGGAGGTACGGCAACGACGGTCGGATCGGGGTCGGCGACGGCCGGCGGATCGGCCGGGACGGACGGCACCGACTCGGCCTCGAGCGATCCCACCCAGGCGAGCGCGGACTCGGCCGACACCGGCGATGGCGATACGGAAGATCCCGACAGCGGATCCGGCGACACCAGCGGCGGCGGTGTCTCCCAGGGCTTCATCAACGAGCCCGACGGCGGTGGGGTCGGGATCGAGTGTTCGGTGTGGGACCAGGACTGCCCGCAGGGCGAGAAGTGCATGCCGTGGGCGAACGACGGTGGCAGCTCGTGGAACGCGACCAAGTGCACGCCGCTCGACCCGAACCCGGCGCAGCCCGGTGACTCGTGCACCGTGGAGGGCAACGGCGTGAGCGGTGTCGACAACTGCGACATCGCGTCGATGTGCTGGGACGTCGACCCCGAGACGAACATGGGGACGTGCGTGGCGTTCTGCACGGGGAGCGAAGCCAACCCGGTGTGCGACGATCCGAACACGACCTGCTCGATCGCCAACGAGGGCGTGTTGATCCTGTGCCTGCCCAACTGCGATCCGCTCCTGCAGGACTGCGCCGACGGCCAGGCGTGCTACCCGATCAACGAGTTCTTCGTGTGCGCTCCGGATGCGTCGGGTGAGATGGGCCTGTACGGGGATCCGTGTGAGTACCTCAACGTGTGCGATCCGGGCCTGTTCTGCGCGAACGCGAACGTGGT
Source organism: uncultured Nannocystaceae bacterium (assembly GCA_964650105.1). Taxonomy (GTDB): domain Bacteria; phylum Myxococcota_A; class Polyangia; order Nannocystales; family Nannocystaceae; genus CAZYSW01. Next base: position 8,227 of record CAZYSW010000206.1, on the reverse strand, counting down.
GCCCGGATGCGCGGGCTCGCTGGGGTGCTGCTCGGAGTTCTGCGACCTCGACGATCCGAACCCGAACAGCCAGTGCATGGGTGCCGGCGGCGGTCAGGAGTGCACGCCGTGGTACGAGGAAGGCCAGGCGCCTCCCGGATACGAGAACGTCGGCGCGTGCGCCATCCCGGCGTGACGCGGAGCTCGGCTCTGCCGAGACCGACCCGATGAAGAGGGCCGCCCGAAAGGGCGGCCCTTTTTGCGTTTGGACGCCGGCCGGCGCACGCGTTCATCGCCGCGCGGCGCTGCATGGTTGCGCGTCGCAGCGTCACGGGGTGACCGGCCCGATTCGGACCCGAGATCCCCCGTCACGGTCGCACGACGTAGAAGTCGAAGGCCAGGTCCACCAGGGGGCGGTGATCGGGTGTCTGCAGGTGCCAGACCAGCCTGGCTCCATTGGCGCTGGTGGTCACTTCCTCGAAGTAGAGATACCCGCGCATCTGCGTGCCCGGCTCGAGCACCCCCCAGGGCAGTGCGTACTTGCCGACGTCCTCCGGCGCATGCATGAGCTTGAACGCGTGCTCGCTCCCGTAGTCGTAGCTCGGTCGAACGCTGCGGCCGTAGGGCGCCCCGGGATCGGCATCGTCGGATACCCGATAGAAGCTGGCGCCCGCATCGAGCAAGGCGTAGCGGAACCCCCTCAGATCGCGGAGCTCGAGGTCTCCGGGGGCCAAGAGGACCGACTCGTTTCCCATGTTGGCGACCAGCACGTGCAGCACCGTGGCGTGCCGATCGAAATCCTCGGGTCGGCCTTCCCACGCCCCGGTGGTGACGATCATCGTGATGCCGGTGTTCTGGTCGCGCGCGATCATGCGGTGATGGCCGGATTCCGCGACCAGCACGCCAGGACGCGAACAGGCCACGGGGCTCCCCGACAGGGCCGCCAGCAGCAGCGCTTTGCCGAACCGCATGGGCCCCCAGGATAGCGCGCACGAAGCAGGAACGTGAGCCGGGGCCCGCGCGCCTGGCAGGACGTTTCCGTCAGGCCCGCGCACGATCGGCGCCGCCGGCGAGGATTTCCCGGACCTCGGGTTGCTCGAGATAGCCGCGTCGGAGCTCGTCGTCGCGGAGATCGTCGAGCCGCTGCTGAACGATGGCGGCGGCTTCGTGCAGCAAGCGACGAGCCTCCTCGTGCTCGCCGCGCCGCGCGAGCAGGCGCCCGAGGTGGTGGATCGAGCGTACGCCATCGAGGGGAGCGGCACCCGCACGAACGAGGGTGACCGCCTCGCGCTCGAGCGAGATCGCTTGGTCGAGGTCTCGGTGGTGTGCAGCCAGCCGCGCCAGCACGTGAAGCGCCCGGCACCGCGCCGTGCGGAGCCCGTGCACCCTCGCCGTCTCGAGCACCTGTTCGGCGATCATCTTGGCGGTCGCGAGGTCCTCGACCGAGGCATCGTCGCGCACCAGGGCCGCGGCCAGGTGAATCCGCGCCCGGAGCTCGAGCCGGACGTCTCCCCGTCCCGCGGCCACGCGCGCCGCGTCCAGCAGCAGGGCGCGGGCGCTCTCCACGTCGCCACTGACGGCCACCACCTCGCCCAGGTGCACCACCACGTCGTTGAACTCCCCGGGTTGCCCTACGGCTTCGTGGAGCTCCAGCGCCTTCCGCAGAAATTTCTCCGCGCGACGATGCAGACCGATCTTGGCGTAGGTGATGCCGAGGTTCGCCAGCTTGCGACCCGTCGCGAAGCGATCGCCCAGATCGCGGTCGATGGCCAGCGCCCTCTTGAAGTGGTCGATCGCTTCCTGGTAGTGCGTGCTCCGGCCCGCGACCTCCCCCAAGGCGTTGAGAAGGTCCGCTTCCAGCCGTTGGTTGCCGATCTCCCGGGCGATGCTCAGCGCCTCGCCGTAGGCCTCGCGGGCTTCCGCGTATCGGCCCACGCCGTTCTTGACCTGACCGATGCTCCTCAAGAGCCGGCACCGCTGTCGCTGCCCGCGTTGATCGCTTCCGCAGTACTGGAGGGCGTCGCGGGCGATCTGCTCGGCGCTCTCGAAGTCCCCGCGCACGAGCATCAGCTCCGATCGCAGCTCCCCGAGGACCGCGAGGAAGGGAGCCGGCGAGGGAAGGGCGGCGATGGTGCTCTCCAGGCGCGGGATGAGTCGCTCGGCTTGTGCAGTTCGACCGACCTCCAGGTAGAAGCGCAGGAGTCGGATGGAGGCGATGACCCGCTTCTCCGGGTCGTCGAGCGCCTCCGCCAGCCGAAGGAGCTGGCGGACGTCGGCTCCCTGGGCCCGTCGGCGCCCCCAGGCGTGGAGGATTCTTTCACGCCGCAAGAGCACCTCCCATCGACGCGGGTCGTCGGCGGACATGGCCCGTAGCGCTTGCGAGAGGTGGTAGAAGGCCTCCACGTTGCCGGCCAGGTCGTACGCGCGCACGGCGGCCTGGATGGCGAAGTCGATCGCCTCGGCCGGACGGTCGGCGGCCAAGAGGTGCTCGGCGATCAGACCGTCGTCTCGCTCGGGGGAGTAGTCGCTGCGGTTGCGAAGCAGGTCCGCCGCCCGCCCGTGGAGCTCCTTGGCGACGTCGGGGGACAAGTTCCCCTTGCACACCTCATGCAGGCTCATGGTGGCGAAGCGCATGGTGTCGGGGTGGCCGGACCCGGGCGCCACCGGCTCGATGAAGCTCCGGTCGACGAGGTGCTCGAGGCTCCGGTCCACGTCGCGTTCCACCAAGAGCGCCACCTCGGCCGGGCGGAAGACGCGTCCCAGGATCGCGGCGGCCTGCAGGACTTCCTGCTCGTTGCGGGGCAGCTCCTCGATGCGTTCGGCCAGCGCGGCTTCCATGCTCGGCGGCAGCTCGATGGACGCGCGCGGCTGGAGCACCACGAGGTAACGGCCCTGAGCGTTCCAGCCCACGACGCCGCGATCGAGCAGCGAGGCCAGGACCTGCTCGATGAACAAGGGGTGGCCGCCCGTCCGGGCCAGGATCGCGTCGGCCAGCTCCTGCGCGGCGGCGGGATCCTCGAACCGCCGCACGATCAGCTCTCGTCGCGCGCGCTCGTCGAGCTCGCCGAGCTCGATGACCACCATGTTCGGCTCGTGACGAATCGCCTCGACCCGGCGGTTCCCGAGGCGTCCGGTGGTGAGCCCGAGGATGGGCCAGGGATGACGCACCTGGTTCCACTCGCGGAGCAGCGAGAGGCTCTGCTCGTCGTGGAAGTGGATGTTCTCGAGCACGATCAGCACGGGGCGGCGTTGCGCGAGCTGGGTGATGAGGCGCCGGACCAGCCGCCACAGGCGATCGCGGCGGGTGAACGGATCGAGGTCGCGACCGCCCGGGCCCATCCGACCGATCGCGCTCGCCAACGCGACGGCCAGCTTGTCCGCCTCGCGCACGCCGTGGCTCTCCAGCGCGGCCGCGATCTGGCGGGGCTCGGTGCGGTGGTCGACGTCGAGGAACCGGGTCAAGAGGTCCAAGAACACACCCAGAGGCACGTTGCGCCGCGAGTAACTGCCGGCCGCGCGCAAGACCCAGCAGGCCGTGCGCGGCAACGAGCTCACGAAGCGCTCGATGAGGGCGCGCTTGCCCACTCCCGCGGGTCCGACCACCAGGACGCTGCGAGACTCGCGGGCCCGGATCGCTTCGGAGAACGTGTCTCGGAGCGTCTTGAGCTCGAGCTCTCGGCCGTACAGGAGAGCCCGGCCCCCGGGCGCCTGCCGCTCTCGCCGTTCGAGCGCGAGCGCCGGACCCAGAAGCGGAGCCACGTGCTCGAGCTCTTGATCGATCGCCGAGATCGTCGAGCTGAACTGCGACTCCACGAAGGTGCTGTTGCCGAACCGCCACGCGCGCGACAGGTGCTCGACGAGGTTGCCCGAGACGATGACGGGGCCCTCGATGAAGCGCCGCGCGATCTGGTCCAGTTGCTCGCTCACCCCCCGTCGCAGCTCGACGGTGACCACCCCGTCGGCCCGGCGCGTCACGACGGCCGCCACGCTGGCCACGACCAGACCGAGCTGCAACCCCGGGGCCGCCTCGACGACGTCCTCGCGGAGGGCCAGGGCCACCCGGAGCGCACGGTCGGCGTCGTCACCGCTTCGCAGCAGGGTTCCGAAGGCCAAGACGATGCACCGATCGTCGATGCTCAACACCTGGGCGTCGCGTTTGAACGCCACGTCCCGAGCGAGGTTCGCGAACGGCGTGGAATCGACGGGGGGATCCCCGGGCTGCGCGGGGCGAGGATCGAGCGCCACGTACACCACCACCACGCGCTCGCTGGCCCGGCTGGCGGCGGGGGGGTAGGGGGTTCCCTGGCTCGCCACGATCTCCCGGGTCGGGATCTCGATGGTCCCCAGACCGGCGGGCGGTGGTCCCGGCCGTTGATACTGGGCGACGAAGTTGCTGAGGACCTCGTCGTCGACCACCGGATCCGCCCGATGCAAGAAGCCGGAGAGGTCGCTCTGCAACCCCCGCGCGCTCTGGTATCGCTCGTCCAGCTCCCGGGCGAGCGCCCGGTCGACGATCGCCGCCAGCTCCTCGGGCAGCTCCGGTGCGACCTGCAAAAGCGGTGGAATCGGCTGGCGGCGCACCAACTCCAGCGCCGCCATGCGGTCCTTGGTGCGAAACAGGAGCTTGCCGGTGAGCAGCTCGTGCAGGACGACGCCGAGCGAGTAGATGTCCGATCGCTGGTCCACCGGGCGGCCGTGCGCCTGTTCGGGGGACATGTACGCGACCTTGCCCTTGATCGTCTCCTCGCCCGCCGACGCGCGCCTCAGCCCGAACACGTCGACGTCTTCCTGCATCCGCTCCAGAGCTCGTGCCCGCGTACGCGCGATGCCGAAGTCGAGGATCTTCACCTGGCCCTCGAAGCTCACCATCACGTTGTGAGGGCTGACGTCGCGGTGCACGATTCCGAGGGGCTGCCCGTGGTCGTCGACCTTGCGGTGGGCGTAGGCCAGGCCCGCCGCCACCTGATGCCCGATGTAGGCAGCGATGACCGGAGGGAACCCGTCGCCGGTCGTCCTCACCGCGTGGAAGAGGCGCATGAGGTCGATCCCTTCGACCACCTCCATCGCCAGGTAGAACGTCCCGTCCACGTGGCCGAAGTCGAAGACGTGTACGATGTTGGCGTGGTTGAGGCTGAGGGCGATCTTCGCCTCGTCCACGAACATGCGGGTGAACTCGTGGTGGTCCGCGTATTCCTTGCGGATCTTCTTGATGACGACGCGCTTGACCAGGCCCTCGGCCACGCGGACCTGGGCCAGGTACACCTCGGCCATCCCACCCTCCCCGATGAGCTGGGTCAGCACGTAGCGGCCGAAGATCTGCGGCAACTCGTTGGTCACGACCTCACAACGCCTCGATCACCAGATTGTCGAAGTGGACTTCCGCTTCCCACCCCGAGAAAGCGAAGTGATTCTGGCCCGCACCTCGCAACGGCTGGGCGTCCTCATAGACCAGGGTCTCCTTGCCGTCCACCTCCCACAAGAGCTCGTGGCCGCTGCGGGTGATGACGAAGTGGTAGCGGCGATCGGGGGCGACCGGGGGATCGGCCGGGCTCTCGAGGCGGTCCCGACCGTGCTCGTTCTTGCGGGCGATGACGTTGCGCGTGTTGTTCCACCCGCCGAAGATGATCACGTAACCCGTGGCGATGTAATTGTCGCTGCGCGCCCAGCTCGCCCCGTCCCCGCACAGCTCGACCTTGATGTCACCTTCCTCACTGCCGGCCCAGGCGTCGAATTCGATGCGGACGTCGTCCGGCAGCGGGCGGTCGAGCCACACCGGGTGATTGCGCAGGCCCTCGACCACCAGAACCCCGTTTCGAACGTACGCGCCCTCGCCGGTGGCCTTCCAGTCGGGTCCGAGCTCGGATCGATCGAACGCGTCGCGGAAGATCACCTCGCCTTGGGCCGCCCGGGTGCTGTAGGTCCGAGGAATCTCGGTGCAGCCTCCCACGACGAGCACCCCGCCCAACATCGGGCCGAACGAGGCTCTCACCAGACCCGCTCCTCGGGCACCGGCGAGAGCAGGGCGCGCAGACGATCCGGCCACGGTGGAGGGAGATCGTCGGGCACCAGGCTCGTCGCGTCGAGCCCCCCGTCGATGCGGTCGAATTCTTCGGGGAGCGGCGAGGGGCTGCGCGCCAGCTCCAACAACACCACGCCCGCGCTGAATCGGTCGCTGTGCGGCGTGGCGCGCGTCTGGGCGCCGCGCAGCTCGGGGGCCAGGTAGCGTAGGGTTCCCGCCCGGCTGCCGGGAGCGCTCGGGTCCGTGCCGACCGCGAGCCCGAAGTCGGCCAGCGCGATGGGGGAGCCCTGGCGCGGCGCGCGGACCAGGATGTTGGCGGGTTTGACGTCGCGGTGGACGGCGCAGACGGCGTGCACCGCTTCCAAGGCGGCGCGGAGCTGTCGACCGACGCGGTCGATGTCCGCCGGTCCCAAAAGGCCGCGTCGGATCGCCAGGCGGAGGTTCCCGCCCCGGCACAGATCGAGCGCGATGAAGTGATTTCTGGGCTGAACGTCGAGCAGGGCGATCACGTACGGGCTGCGAACCCGAGCCAACGTGCGGGCCTCGGCGAAGAAGCGCGCCTCCAACAGCCGATGGGTGCGTCGCCCCTGCGCGGGGTCGGGATCGAGCAGCCTCTTGATCGCGACGTCGCGCCCCACGTGCCGATCGTAGGCCTGATAGACGACCGCATGCCGGCCACGACCCAGGGGACGACCGAGCTCGTAACGTTCGCTGCCGAAGCCGTGCGAGAGCTCCAGCTCGTCGAGCCCGTCGAGCAGGGCCAGGCCGCGGCTGCGATGCTCGGCCAGGATCCCGCGGCGCTCGAGCGCCTTGGAGGCCTCCGTCCAGCCCCGGAGTGCGCGACGGTCGTCGACGTCCACCGACAAGACCGCCTCGAAGTGCCGCAAGGCCGCCTGGGGGTCGTCCCGCTCCAGCTTGCACTCGCCGAGCAGGTGATTGGCGACCGAGACCGGGCCCCCGAGCTCCAGCC
>CAZYSW010000206.1:0-1249 GCA_964650105.1 uncultured Nannocystaceae bacterium | reverse complement strand
CCTTCGGCGCTCGACCTCCGGGTGCGCGAGCACGGCCCGAACCAGACGGATTCCGAGGTCGACTTCCACCGCGTCGAGCAGCTCTCGCGCCAGCGCCAGGGCCACGTCGGGGCGCGGCGCACGGCCGATGGAAGAGGCCATCACGACGATCGTTCCCCGCAGGTAACCCGCATGCGACAGCGCGCGGAGGGAACGCTCGAGCTCGGCCATCGGCACACCGCGCTCGAGCGCGTCGCGAAACCGGCGAAGCTCGTCGACCTCGTCGGGCGAGGCGGCCCCCTCGCTGAACCGAGCGACCACCTCTTGTGCCACCTGCTGAAGCGGAACGTCGTCGTCGACCCCGGCGGCCGCGAGCGCCCACGCGGGGACCGACGACGGCAGGCGGCCGCCTTCGGTCAAGCGAGGACCTCCATCGACAGCGGCGCGTCCACCAAGGACACGCGATCGTGGAGCATCAGCTCGATGGCGGCGCCCGAACCCAGCGGCTGGTCGCCGAGGCGCGTGGCCACGCCCGTGGCGAAATCGAGCACGACGTAGCCTCGATCGAACAACAACGTGGCCGGAACGCGGATGTCCGGGGACAGCCAAAGCGGTCCACCTCGGGGCAGAAACAGCATCCACCGCTCGGTGCCCGGCTGGCGGAGGAGTCCGCCGATCGCTCCACCCTCCTTTTGCAGCACGGGGTGGATCTCGATCGGAGCCATCGTGCCGAGCGCGAGCTCGCCGGGTTCCGTGATCACCACGGGCTCGCCCGGGGACAGGGGCTCGCCGCACCAAAAGGAACCGACCTTGGAGCCCAGGTCCATCACCTGAAGCCGCGGTCGCTCCCCGCGGCCGTCCACCGACAGCTCGGCGTGGTGGCGCGACAACCGGGCGCCGGGAAGGCTGAGCTCGGCATCGGGCGCCCGTCCGATGCGAAAGCGCGGAGCACCGCGCACCGCGGTGACGCGGTCGGCGCCCCACCGAAGCTCCACGCGGTCGCGCATCAGCAGCCGGCTTTCGAGAAGCTGCAAGCGGGAGACCAACGACGCAGGCGGGATCGTGCGGCCGGGAAGCTTGGCGTCCCCGCGCACGTGCTCGATCAACAGCTCGTGCGCGTATCGGCGTCGGCCTTGAGCGATCGCGTGGTCGACGTCTCGCTCCAGCGATCGAAGGGCCGCGGTGACCTGCTCCTGACGCTCGAGCAGCTCGAGCACGAGCTCGAGCCTGGTGATCTCGCCGCTGCGCTCGTACGCTCGAGCCGCGCGGC